>DASSSG010000494.1:0-13941 GCA_035708545.1 Bryobacteraceae bacterium
GCAGCGCTGGCGTTCCGAACGCATTTCTGGGGCGTGTGACTGCTGCCAACCAGGTGACCTGGACGGGCGTTCCGATCGACGCTCCTGGCACCGTCGGTACGCGAGTCGTTCGCATCACGAACCTGCGCGGCAACGCCAGCCAGCTTGGTGTTTCCTCGACGCTGGTTCCGAGCCAGGTTGTGGCGTTTGTGTCGATCACTTCGACCCAGCCGCTCGCTCTGGCGAACCCGCAGCAGATCATCGGTTTTGTCACGCGCGGGCTCGATGCGTCGATTCAGGGCCCCGGTGACTTCGGTACGGGCCGCACGCTGCTGCAGTGCACCGGTATCAACCGCAACATTGCCGGCGATCCGACGAGGAACCTGCAGCAGGGCATTCAGTTCCGCGCTCGTTTCCGTGAAGGTTTTGCCAGCAGCTTCAAACGCCGCGTGTGGGCTCCCGGCGATGTCGTCGCCGGAACTGACGGCGGCGTCCCGGTCGCTACCGGCGGGAATGTGGTATTGCGCAACATGCCTCCAGGCGGGACTACCGGGACGGGCAGCCTTGCCGGCGCCCTGGTCACCGGCGTACCCGCACAGACGCAGGCGAGACCGGGTCAGAACCTGTTCACCGAGTCCGGTTACTATCCGGGTGGCGGCTCGCTGATTGGCCTTGCCGATACCGGTACGCGAGTCTTGATTCGCCTGACCAATATTCCGACTGGGGCTCAGATCTTCGCTTCCCAGTTTGAGCTCGGCGCCACTGCCGTGAACAGCAGAGTCGTTCTGGTCGGATTTGATCCGACTGGGACGGGCACGGTGACGGCCATCACCCCCACGGTGACCAGCCCAATTCCGGGCACGTCCGTTCCCGTGGCCGAAGTGCCGGTCACGGTAACGGGCGGCGCCGCTGCGCTCGTGTATGAGGTCGTCAGCTCCGATCCGACAGTGATCGAGACCATCGATATCCCGGTGACGGTTGCTTTTGCCCCCGCCGCCGCGGGTCTCGGTACAGCGAATGCGATCCTCAGCTTTGCGCCGGTCAGCAGCGTGATCACTGCCAGCCAGACAGCTCCCATCCCGCGCTTCGCGGATGTGACGACGTCGAGCAGCGCGTTCACGATTAACCCCTGCCGCACGAACCTGCTCTTCCCGTTCGTGACGAACCAGGCAGGCTTCGATACCGGCCTCGCGATCAGCAACACCTCGCTGGATATCTATAGCGCCTCGGCTGATCAGTCCGGTCCGTGCCGAATCCATTACTTCGGCCAGACTACGGGCGGCGGTGCGGCACCAGCCACGCAGACCACGTCGGCGGCAATTCCGGCTGGCGGCCAGCTAACGTTTGTCCTGTCAACCGGCGGTACCAGCGGCATCGTTGGAACGCCTGGGTTCCAGGGCTACATCATTGCGCAATGTGACTTCCAGTTCGCTCACGGCTTCGCGTTCGTCACCGACGGTCCGATCGGTGCGGCTCGTGTTGCTGAGGGCTATCTGGCTCTCGTCATCGACACCAACATCTCGTCTCGAGCCGAAAACATAAGCGAGTCGGTAGGCCATTGATCCGCTCGCAAGAGTGACAACGATCGGGGGGAGGAAACTCCCCCCCGTTTTCTTTTCAAGTACTACTCCTCTCAGTACCGGTCCGGTGATACACTGTAGGCTTAAATTCACCGCGTCCACCAAATAAAAACTGATCTGTTCCCAGAGGTGTGAATGGTTCTCAAGCGACTCCTCCTGAGTGTGCTCGTTTGCCTGGCCGGTCTTGCGGCGGCTCAGGCGCAGAATGTATTTGTACTGCCGTCAGGCACGACTGCCGCCTTACCGATCGGCGTGTTCTCCGCCGATCCGTTTGCGGCTTCCGCGACAGTGCAGGGGCCCGCGTCCCCTGTCGCAGTTTTTGCACTGCCGAACGGATCGAAATACTACGTGATCGCGCGCGGCGCCGCCGACACGCTGACAGTTCTGGATGCGAACTTCAATGTAATCGGCGCTGCCCGGGCCATTGGGCAGGCGCAGGCCGCTGCCCTGAGTCCGGATGGCCGATACCTGCTCATACTCGCAAACAACGTGTTTGTCGTTGATACGACCACCGATCAGGTGGTACGAACAATCGACGTGGGGGGGCTCGCAAATGACGTGGCGTTCAGCATCGAAGGCACGCGCGCTTTCGTGGTGAGCAGCACCGCACAACGCGTCACTGCGATCGACCTCGCCTCACTCAGCGCGGTTTCGCCGACCGTGCAGGTTTCGGGCGGCTCGACACCGACCACACTCGCCGTGGCGCCGAATGGGTTTCTCTACGCCGCCGGCCAGAACATCATTCGCGAGATCGATGCGCGGACGATGACGATTCGCGCCGAGATTCCGATCATCGGCAATCCCGGGAAGCTGGCGTTCTCCGCGAACGCGCAGTATGCGATCGCGCCCAACCTCGTTCCCTCGAACGGCAATTCGACTGTCATCCTGATTGACCTCGCCACGCGAACTGTCGCAAGAACAATCAACACAGTCACGGCGATCGATCGCGTCGTTTACGGCGGCCGTAACGCGAGCGGTCAGGAGCGCGTATTCGCGTTTTCGCGCTCCGGCGCATCGATACAGGAACTTGCGCTTCCGGCGCTGCAGCTCAGCACTCCCGCATTCGCCGCAACCGTTGGGCAGATCGGCGGTATTGCGATCTCAAACGAGTCTCCGTCGCCGCGCTTCCTGTTCGTTGCAGGTCCGGGCAATGCGTACCGTATCAGTCTCAGCAACGATACCGTGACTGGCGGGCCGCTGGCGCTCACCACCGCCGGCGGGGACATTGTTCTTGCGGGTGCCGCCACCACAACGGGCGCCAGCTCGATTCTCGTTTTCAATAACAATCAGTCTGTGGTTGCATCCACAGGGACGCTCAACCCAATCGTGGTTCGAGTGGTGGACGCAACCGGAAGGCCGGTCGCCGATGCGCCGATTACGTTCACGTCGCCTTCGGGCAATGTCACGTTCTCGAGCGCGAGCACCCGCACCAGCGGCGAGGGCTTTGCCGTCGTAACGCCGAACACGCCGACAGTGACAGGGACATACACGATCACCGCGGCTTCGGGCAGCGCCTCGACGGACATTACGTTCAATGTGACCGGCGGCACGACGGGCGGCGGCACGGGCGGTGGAACGGGAACCGGGATCGCCGGCTCCTCGATTACCGTCATTTCCGGCAGCGGGCAGCTCGTCACGCAACAGTTTCTGATTGGCAATCCCATCCGCTTCCAGGTGCGTAACGCAGCCGGCGCTCCGGTCGCGAACGCCGAAGTCGTGTTCTCGATAACCAGCGGCGCGACGGCAGGGCAGATTAGTCCCGGCACCGCGACCGGCGCCATCACCGGGGTGACATGCTCGACTGCAACCTCCTGCGTCGGAGTGACCGACGCGAACGGAATGGTCGCCATCGGGTTCTTCGCTTCGGCCGCGCTGGGCGGGCAGCCGGTGCAGACAGTCGTGATTAATGCCGCTACCGGCGGTGTGTCGACGGACGCTTTCGTGACCGTCATCCAGCAAAACGCTTTCGTCGGCCGCGAGATCCAGAAGCCGGCGCGGGGCGCTACGATCGAGGTTCGAGCAGGCCAGACGGTTCAGGACGCTGTACGCGCGGTCTTTTACAGCTTCGGCGTCGGCGCGAATCAGTTCCTCCAGGGCGTCGGGCTCTCGATTACAACGGGCAACGATGCGGCTACGGGTCCGACAGTGAGCTGCGCGGGGAATGTCGCACTATCTGCGGCGAACGGTATCGCCAGTTGCGACCTTGTTGCCGGCCCGGTACCTGGTGAGGCGTCCGTAAACGTCCTTGCCGGAGGCAATGAGTTCCCCGGCTGGTTCCGAGTGCGCGTGCTCTCCGGGGGCGCGACTCGCATAAACATCACAGGCGGTAACAATCAATCCGGGACTCCCGGTCAGACTCTCGGAACTGCGCTCACGGCCCAGCTCGTGGATGCGAACGGCCAGCCGGTGTCAGGCCAGCAGGTCGTATGGGAACTGACCAGCGCAGGTGGCGCCGTGCTCGCTGCCCCGACCACGAGCACTTCGGACGCTCAGGGCCGCGTCTCCACTCGCCTGACGCTCGGCAACACGCCTGGCACGTATCAGGTGCGCGTGGGTGTTCCGAACACCAATGTCGTAGCGACCTTCAGCATCACCGTGGGCTCGCCGCTCACGGGATTAACTGCTGTCAGCGGCGGTGGGCAGGCTACCCAGCGCGGTAGTGCGTTCGGCCAGCCGCTCGTGGCCCGAGTCGCACCGGCTGCTGCGGGAGTGCCGGTGACGTTCACAGTCAGCAGTGGTTCAGCGACTCTGAGCGCTCAGAGCGCGACTACGAACACTCAGGGTGAAGCTTCGGTAACCGTAACGGCGGGCAATACAGCCGGACCGGTGATAATCACCGCCACTGCAGGCGGCCAAAGCACTACGTTCAGCCTTACCGTCAGCCCTCCGGGGCCGCAGTTCACCGCGGGGAACCTGGTCGATGCCGCCAGCTTCATTCCGGTTCCGCGCATCGCTCCCGGGATGCTGCTGACGATCACTGGTACGGGACTTGCGCCTGGCGTGCAGGGTACGGTTGGCCCGCCCTCGATCGTCGGACCCTATCCCGTGACGCTCGCTGGAGTGGAAGTGCTGATCGGCGGGCTGCAGGCTCCTATCCTGCATGTCTCGAACAGCGGCGGCCGCGAGCAGGTGACCGTACAGGTGCCGTTCGAGCTTCCGACCTCAGGCACGACGTCGGTGACGGTGCGCGTGCAGGGCGGCAGCACGACAGTGCAGAATGTGCCGCTCGCTCCGATTCAGCCGGGCATCTTCGAGACGGAGATCGGCGGGCAGCGCTGGGCGGTCCTGATTCGTCAGGACGGCTCATTTGTGACGCCGAGCAGTCCGGCTCGCCGTGGCGAGGTGCTGCGCATGTTCGTCCACGGCCTGGGTGGGGTTTCGCCGACGACGGCAACTAACCAGGCAGGCACTGGCGGCCAGCAGGTGAACGCGTCAATCATTGTTGGCGTGAACAGTGCTGGCGTCCCGGGCCGAATCACGGCTGAGTACGTCGAGGGTTTCATCGGGCTGTATCTGGTCACGTTCGAAGTTCCCGGCGATGCACCTTCGGGACGCGCGACGTTGTCTCTGGGAGCCATCGGGCCTGACGGCCAGACGTACTACTCCAACACAACGAACTTCTCCGTCCAGTAGTCTGGCGGGCAGTCTCAGCTCATCAAGGGGCAGCTTCGGCTGCCCTTTGCTTATGCACGCGACCTGCGGAGCCGATCGATCTCCAGCGCCGTGAGCAACGGATTGCGAAGCGTCGAAGCGACATCGTAACTCTCCGTCACGCCCGCGCCAAAATCGACCGTGATCAGGTGGTTCACATAGAAACCGCCAGGATAGCCGACGGCAGTCCGTGTTTCGGTAAATTGCAAACCCGAAGAGTTAATGCCCATTTCGTCGAGCTTGTTTTTCAGCACGTCAATCGGCGCCGTGGGAGCCTGCGGCGCGCTCACAGGGTTAGCGACAGGGGCGGCGGCAGCTGCCGCTTTCACAACTCCCCCGCTCAGGTTGAAAGGATTCGGCGCGAGCGACACAGTAAGCCCGGCGGAGCTTCCGCCCGTGCCTTCAATCGCAGGTGTTTCGTTCCGGGACGAGCGTTCCGGAGCGGAACTCCTCGCCGTACGGCCGTGGCCTGCGCGCGCCCGGCCAAGTTCCCGTGCGAACGAATCAGAACCCCTCGCGGCTCTTTGATTTATACGCCGGCCAGCCTGCTCGACAGGACCAGCGTGAGAAGAAGCGATGCGAACCAAAGCCCTTACCTCCAATCGAGGTGAGAGCACGCGACTGGCCTCTACTTCTTCGGAATCAGCTTCTCGACTTGCGGAGGAATCGCGAAGATCAGAATCACCGGCAGATTCTGGCCGGTTTGCTGCACATGAATGTAGCTCGTGAGCGTCGGTTTCGGGGTCGGATCAGGAGGCGAATACTGGAGCCGCAGCCGGGCACTCTCACCCTCATTAAGTTCTGTCCTGTCGAATTTCGCTGTGAGGCCCTTCATCGGCGTGCAATTGAACTCCAGCGTTACCTTGCCCGGCATCGTGTTCGTGACGGTGATCTCCACAGTGGAGGGCTCATAGCTGCTGAGTCGCACCTCCTTCGCGCTCACCTTGACAGCCTCGAGTATCTTCGCCGGATCCGCGCCTCGGAACGGTCCGAGCCCCGCGGTGCCGGGTGCCGGATCCGGTCCGGGTATCATTTTCCCGAACGGGGTATTCCACTCCTTCTCGGGCTGGACGTACCAATACCAGTGACCTTCTTCCAGCTTCCACAGGCTGGTGACCGGCGGCTTTACACGGATGACCCCGAGGCGCGGGTGCCGCCAGTCCATCTCGAGCGCCGTCACGACAGTCGCCTTCGTAAAGTTCGCGGAGTACACAATCCTGGCGATTTCGAAGCTCAGATACCGCTTCTTATCCATCGCGAAGAAAGCGTCTTTCGAGTCTTCGGCGACAACTTCGTTGGCGACGCGAAACTTGCCGTCCACGTGGGCCTGGAAGAACTGCGCAACACGCGCGCGCAGCGCCTCGTCGACCGCAGGCGGTGCCTTCTCGAACACGTCGGTGGCAGCTTGTTGCGCAAATGCGGACGCGCCGATGGCCACCGCGGCGACTAATCTGGACAGCATATTTCAATTATAAAGTCGCAAACTCGCGCGATTCGTCGGCGATTTTCGCGCTTTGATCCGCCATAGAAAGCTGTCGAGCGGTTTCGCCGCGCGTCCGATACGCGTGTCCGCATATCCTGACGCCATGCAATGGAAAGACTTTGTCATTACCGGCACAGCGCTTGCGGCTGGCCTGGCTGCCGAGCGCTTCGATCAAAACGTTCGTAACGATTTCTTCGCCGGCTTTGCAGGCGATGCTGCGGCGCGCGAAGGCGCCCTGAACAAGGCCGAGCAGGCGCTCGCGGCAGACCCGAAGCATGCCGAAGCGCTCGTATGGCGCGGCGCCGGCTTGCAGGCGAAAGGCGGCCAGGCATTTCGCGACAATGACAGAGACACTGGTATGCGGTTTATGGCACAGGGCACAGGAGAGATGGTGAGCGGCAGCGCTTATGCGCGTCGCGCGGCGGAGTGGCTTGAAAAGGCCACGGTCTCGCGGACCGGCTGCATCGGCTGTCACACACAGCAGAGCCGGTAATGCAACAACCGCTCACAAGAGCATCGTGTGAAACCGCATTTCCGTGGCGTAATGCGCTGACCATCAATGCCGCTATCGCGGTTATCGTCACGGCGATGGCCGCCACCTTCGATACCGGATGGACGATTACGCAGTTCCTCCGCAGCCTTGCCGCCAGCCTGCTCATTTCGAACTGCATCGGACTGCTCGCGCAGTATGCGATCGGACGTCTCTGGCCGTGGTTTGAGGTCCGCGGCGGATGGGTGCGCGCCGCCGGGTTTATCGGGCTCCTTGCGACCGTCGCTGCAGTTGGCGCTCTGTTCGCTACCGTGCTGCTGACTGCCGCCGGCGTCTTCGCTCCCGCTCGATTCTGGGCCAGTTACGGGATATTGGTGCGCGGATGCATGTTCATCACGCTGGTGTTCGGCGGCGGAGCCTGGTACTTCGAGGCCCTCCGCGAGCGGCTGCAAAAAACAACGCTCGAGCTGCGGACGAAAGACCTGGAGCGGGAGCGCGCTATGAAGCTGGCGACGGAAGCGCGGTTGTCGTCGCTCGAGAGCCGCATCCACCCCCATTTTCTGTTCAACGCGCTGAACTCCATCTCATCTCTGATTCGGAACGATCCCGCGCGCGCCGAACACCTGCTGCTGCGCATGTCGGCGCTGCTGCGGTTTTCACTCGATTCGGCGCAGGCTCGGCTGGTGCCACTCGGGCGTGAGCTGAAGATTGTCTCCGACTATCTCGAAATCGAGCAGGCGCGGTTCGGCGCGAGATTGCGGTATTGCATCGAAGTGCCACCGGAACTCGAGAACGTCGAGGTGCCCCCGCTTGCTGTGCAGACGCTGGTGGAGAACAGCGTGAAGTATGCGGTCGCGGCGCGGCGCGAGGGTGCCACGATCCGGATCCGGGCGCGCACCGATGAGGGACGCGCGCGAATAGAAGTTTGCGACGATGGTCCTGGCTTCGCCCACGAAGCCATCCCATCGGGCCACGGCATCGACAACCTGCAGGCGCGCCTCGCCACGCTGTTTGGTGAAAGAGGTTCGCTGCACATCATCTGGAACGCCGCGGGCATAACAGTCTCGTTCACCGTTCCGTTGCAGGTACAGGAGCGCGCGTCCGCCTGATGGAACGTCCTCTCACGGCCTGGCTCGTCGATGACGAACCGCTCGCGATCACACGGCTGAAACGCCTCATCGAAGAAGACGGCCGGCTTGCAATCGCCGGGTCCACAAGCGACCCCGAAGAAGCCGTTCGGTCGATAGCAGCAGCTTCTCCTGATGTGGTTTTTCTCGATATCCAGATGCCCGCGTTGACCGGCTTCGAAGTACTGGCATCGCTTCCGTCGCAACCGCTGGTCGTTTTCACTACGGCATATAACCAGTATGCGCTGCAGGCGTTTGAGGTGAACTCGATCGATTACCTGCTCAAGCCTGTAGATCCGCAGCACCTTGAACGCGCCATCAACAAGCTGGAACGTATGATCGGCGCCCGTCACCCGCGGCCGGACATCACGCGCGTTCTCGACCAGCTTGCGGCCGCCGTCAAAGGCGAGCGCCCGCGCTACCCCGCCCGTCTGCCCTCGCGGATCGGCGAACGCGTGCAGTTTGTCGAGCTTTCGCGGGTCACGCACATCTATGCAAGAGACAAGCTGACCTTTGCCGCCGCTGCCGGCCGCGACTACTGCATCGACGCCACTATAGCCGAACTCGAGGAGCGCCTGGATCCCGAAAAGTTCGTCCGCGTTCATCGCTCGACCATCGTGAACATCGAGTACGTACACGAGCTGTTCACCTGGTTCGGTGGAAAGCTGCTCGTCCGGCTCAACGATCCGAAGAAGACGGAGCTGACCGTAGCGCGGGATCGCGTTCGCGCCATCAAAGAGAAACTCGGCCTGTAGTCAGGCCTGGTCGGCGTGCGGCTCGGTCGCAAAGGCGCCGAGCCAGAGGAGAAACAGACGAGTCATTCGATTCGGTCCTTCCGCCTGGCGTCTTCCTCGTCTGCGACTGCATGTTGCGCTACTGTGCCGCCAACGGTTGGCGACGGACGCCGGCGACAGCCCGGCAGGAACCAGTACCAGCATGAGCGAAAACACGGTTGCTCTCACCCGAGTCACCTCTTCTGTATGAATGTTCGCGCACAATATACTCTCCTTCAAACGCTTGAGGTTCAGCCCGCGTGCGTGTCTTGTGGGCGCCGCCCGCGCCGGCGATTGGGCCGTCGGACTTACAGCACTGCCCGAAACGCCAGCACAGCGTTGAGCCCGCCAAAGGCAAACGAGTTGGACAGCGCGGCCGCTGCGCGCGCAGGGCGAGCTGTGTTGGCAATCACGTCAAGGTCGCACTCGGGATCGGGGTCGGTGAAATTCGCTGTCGGCGGCAGGACTCCATGGCGCAAAGCGAGGACGGTTGCCGCCGCTTCAATCGCGCCGGCGGCGCCCAGCGCGTGGCCGTGCATCGACTTGGTTGAGCTCACCGCTACGCGCTCCGCCGCATTGCCCAGTGCAATCCGTATGGCCGCGGTTTCGGTCGGGTCATTGGCAGGCGTCCCGGTGCCGTGCGCATTGATGTAGCCAATGTCATCAGCCGCGAGACCTGCATCCTCCAGCGCCGCGGTCATGGCGCGGGCGGCGCCCTGAGCGCACGGCTGCGTCATGTGATGAGCGTCCGATGACATCCCGAAGCCCGCCAGTTCGGCGTAGATGCGCGCGCCCCGGGCAACCGCTGCTTCCATATCCTCGAGCACGAGCATGCCTGCGCCCTCGCCGAGGATCATGCCGTGCCGATCCCGGGAAAACGGACGGCAGGTGTCGGGCGAAACGACGCGCATCGCTTCCCATGCCCTCAGGAATGCATAGCTGAACGTGGCTTCGTGACCGCCGGCAACGGCTCGGTCGACAACGCCGGACCGCACCAGCCAGAACGCCTGGCCAATCGCATGGTTTGCCGAGGAACAGGCCGTCGACACGGTATAGCTCGGGCCTGTGATGCCGAAATGCATCGAGATAAGGCTCGCGCCGGCGTTGGCCATCACACGAGGAATCATCAGCGGGCTGACGCGCGGCAGACCCTTCTTGTACACATCGACGAACGCTTCGTCCATCGACGGCTGTCCGCCGATACAGGAGCCGGTGACTACGGCAGTACGCGGGCCCGCCGTTTCTGTTCCTGAATCGGCTACGGCTTCGCGCGCCGCAACCAGCGCCAGTTGCGCGGACCGATCGAGCATCGCCGCCTGCTTGTCGCCGAAGTGCTGTGATGAGTCGAACTCCAGGACCTCGGCGGCGTTTGCAAATCGAAATTCCCCGGCACGAAAACCGCTCAGGGGACGAATGCCCGATCGGCCCGCTGTCAGCGACTGCCAGAACGTTGCCGCATTCGTCCCGAGCGCGGAAACAACGCCAATGCCGGTTACAGCCACTCGCCGGGTCACGCGTGCACCGGGGCTGCGCCATGCCCACGAAGCCGCTCCACGAGCGCGACCAGATCCGTCAGGCTGCGGACGGCGCGCGCGTCGTCGTCCGGAATACTGATGTCGAATTCGTTCTCGAGCGCGAACAGGATATTGATCGCGTCCAGCGAGTCTATCTTCAGAGCCTCGAAGGAGCTGTCGGGAGTGATGCTCTCGACGGGGATCTTCTGCGTGTCGGCGATCACGCGAATGACACGTTCGGTCAGGTCGTCGGGCATAAGATGTCGCTGACCGTTTCGAACCGAAAGCCCCGGTCGAGAAGCACGGGAATGGCTTTCCGCACCGCATCGATTGTGTTGGAGATGTCTGGATCGGGAGTGAGTTCACGGCCGTCATGCAAACAGATGATGGCTCCTGGTCCCGCGCCCGATACGATCCGCTTCGCTACTTCCGGCGCGGCAAGCCGCCAGTCGCCGCCGATCGCCGTCCACATGACACCGAGCAGACCCAGTTTTCGCTGCGCTGCACGCAACCCGGCCCAGCGGACGCCGTACGGGGCTCGAAAGAGCCCGGGCGTGCGGCCGGTGGTCTTCTCGATCGCCTCCTGCGCGCGCGTCAACTCGTCAGCAATGAAGCGGCCGGATCGGAGGTACAGGCGTGGATGCGTGTGCGTATGATTGCCGATCTCATGCCCGCGCGCTGCCACCTCGCGTGCCACCTCGGGCGAACGCTCCACCTGGACGCCGCACTCGAAGAAGGTCGCGCGCACGCCGAAATCGTCGAGCACGCGAAGCAGTTCCAGAGAGCCGCGAGTCGGTCCGTCGTCGAATGTGAGCGCGATACTCCGGCGCGAGCGATTCCCGCGGCAGACGGACGGCCCGAATAAGGTCGATGACCGGCCGCGCGCACCCCAGGCGAGCACGCCTCCCGCGGTCGCCACGGCGAGAACTGCTACCTCTCCGCCCACCGGACGCTGTGGTCTCCCATGACCGACCATGTCTCTCGTGGTGAATCGAGCATGAATGAAGACCACGGGCCCGGGATCCAGGGATATCGCTCGATTACGCCTTCATCCACTTCGACGCCCAGCCCGGGCCTGCGGGGCACAATGAGATCGCCCCCGTCGAGCTCGAGTGGGTCTCTCAGAATCTCGGTGGCGAGCGGAAAAGGATACATCCCGCGGCGCAACGCTGTCGAGTAGCAGGGATACTCGAGCCACTCGACGACTGTATCGGGCCAGCAGATCCCAAGGTGTGCGGCCGCAATCACCTCCAGCGCCGTCCCCCAGCTGTGGAACGCAAAGCGCAGCCCTTCGGTGGCAATGGCTGCCATCAGACGCCGTGCCGTAGGATACCCACCCTGGCAGACCACGTCCATCTGCACGTAATCGACGCAGTTGGTGAGAATCAGGTCGAGATACCGCGGTTCGGTTGGCTCGTGTTCCCCGCTGGCGAGCGGCACCAGATCAGCCTCCTTCAGCCTGCGGTATGCATCGTGGTCGTCCGGCGGCAGCGGCTCCTCGAGCCACGCGATATCGTATTCGCTGAGCTGCTCGGCAACGCGCTCGACGGTCGCATAGCAGTAGCTGCGGTCGCCCATCCGCCACCAGGTGTGCGCATCGACCATAAGGTCGAACGCGGGGCCGACGGCTTCGCGCATCAGCCGGACGGTGCGGACGTCCTGCTCCGGGCCGAGCGCCGGACGCATCTTGTACGCTCGAAAGCCAAGGTCGGCGATCTCGGTTGCCTCTTCCGCGTATTTCTCCGGCGGCATGTACATGCCAGCGCTGCCGTAGAGCCGGATACGATCGCGTACGCGGCCTCCGATGAGCTCGCTGACCGGGACCCCGTGTGCTTTGCCGAGCAGATCGTAAAGCGCGATTTCGGCAGAGTGCCAGGTCTTCGCCGCGCGTTCGTTGACGGCGCCCGGGCCACTCATGAATTTCACGCGCAGAGCATCAGGATCACCGAGTGCGTGGCCCGCGAGAAACGGCGCGACAATCTGATCAATGTCGCTTTTTGCGGCCTCGCTGCCCTGCCCGGGCGCATAGCCCACGAGACCTTTGTCCGTGCTGACGCGGATCAGCATCGCATCGCGTTTGAGGATCGTGCGCTCACCGCCGTAGTAGGGTATCCGAAGCGGCGTCTCGAAGGGGTACGACAGAACAAACGCCTCGACGCCGGTGATCTTCATCGCCAGTATTAGTGTATAAACACGAAAGCCGGGCGGGATTGAACCGCCCGGCTTTCAGTCAGGCACGCCTGGAGGGGGTGGCGTGCCGTGAGCGTGATCAGGACAGCAGGCCGCCGTGCCCCAGGCAGGCGATCTCCCACCCCGAGATCCGGTAACGCGCCAGCAGCGCCGGCAGCACCAGATCGAGGACGTTCGGTTTGGTCGACCGGTAGCAGCCCGGAGCTGACACGATCGGCACGTCGTCCTTGTAATTCATCATGAACAGATTGCCTGGCTCGACTGGCGCGAGGAAACGCTCGAGGTGGCACCCGATGCGAGCGAGCGCCCGGCCCACCACGTCCTCTGGCCCGGCCGGCGCCATTGTCGAGGCGATGACGACCATCGTCGGCCTCATCCTTAGCAGCTGCGTGATCGAGCGGGCGACGGCGGTCTCCTCCTCATCGCAGGAGAGCGTAAAATTCGGGCTCACGCCGAACCGCTCGAGACGCTGCAGCATGATGTTCTCGAAGAGCTGCCGCGCTCGCTCGCCGGCGACGACATCGGTGTACAGTATGCCGATATTCGGGTGCCGGATCGGCCGAGCCTGCAGGATGGGCCCGCGCTCTTTCAGGATGGCTCCAACGGCATCGAGCTGCGACTGCGGGACGGCAAACGGCGCGGTTTTCACCGTCGCGATCCGCTGGCCGCCCTGCGCATAGCTGAAGTTCGCCGCCGTCGCGATCGCGACGCTGGCGGCGCAGTTGATCTGCCGCAGCAGTTCGTCATCGACCAGCACGCAGCAGTTTTCGGTCGCCATGAGGTTGGCCCGCCCGCCGGCAGCGAGCCGAACCTCGAGACAGCCGCAACCCATCGTCGACGCGATCCGCGCTACCGCATCATCTTCGCCAATCTCGCCCTCCTCGAGTTCGGTAACCCAGACCTGCCGCATGCCTTCGGTTTCGAGAAGCTTCACATCCTCATCGCTGAGCAGGTGCCCTTTCGCGAGCAGCTTCTTGCCGCCCGGGCGAAAGATGGTACAGCACAGCACTCTTCCGGTGGATTCCCGTACGTCTACGGTTTGCGCTTTCATGGTTGGTCTCCAGGATCGCGGTACGACTGGCGAAGTCTGATTATACTCGGAAAATCGGCGGTATTTATGGAAAACTCAGTGCGATTTTTTCGACGTCCGATTT
>DASSSG010000495.1:0-10273 GCA_035708545.1 Bryobacteraceae bacterium
GGCCCAGCCATCGCGCACGTTCGCGTTGGCGGTCTCGCCCGAGACGAGCAGCTTCACTGACACGCCGCGAACATCGTTCGGCAGCCGAATTCGCACCTGCAGCGGTCCGATCGGATACAAGTCATCGAGCGGCGCACGCCACGCACCCGGGTTCGTGAGGTTAACCAGGTGCAGGACGACTCGCCCGCGTTGCCGGTACAGGTTGCAGTCGACAACCCCCCGCCCCTCCACCGCAAGCGGCAGCCGGCCATTGGCCGCCCAGCGCACGATATTCGCAATCAGATTCGCGTGGTCCGGCAGATTCTCGCGCGCGTAACGACGATCGATATCGGCTGCGAGGAACGCCACACGTCCGCCGTTCCTGCCGGCTCGCAACACGGCCGCCGGTATGTCCGTCTTCGGCTCGCGCATCCACGCCGTCTCCGGCGGATACACGGGAAATTCGGGCACGAATGTCAGGGGAACGACCGCATCGCGCTCCACCTTGAGGCGGTGCAGCTTGCCGCCGAACGGGAGTATGTCAGTTTCTTCGAAGCCGCGCAGGATCTCGTGACGTTCGCCTGCGGGTATCGGCTCCGAGCCGCTCTTCGGCCCGTCCACACGCGCGCGCAGCTCGGGCGACAGCCGCAGGTACGTGTGGAAAGACTGCGTCGCCCAGCTGCGATGATTCGCCGGCTCGAGCCCTGCCGCATGCACCCCGAACACATCCGCCAATGCAAAGTCCGGCCTGGTATCGCCCATCTCCGTCAGGAGGCTCGTCATGCCGGTCGCGATCACCGATCCGCCACGCTCGGCGAAGCGCCGGACGGCCGCGCACTGCTCGTCCGACATTGCCGCGAGATTGGGCAGGATGAGCGTGAACAGCGGGCCGGCATCGCGCTCGATATAGTCGGCGTGCAGCGGCATATAAGGAATGTGCGCGCGAATCAGCGCGTTCGTCATACCGCGCCACGGCATGTCCACGAGCGGCTCGGCGGCCTCGCGGCCATAGAAATCCGTATTCCGCTGTGACCAGACTACGCCGACCGTCACGTACGGCTCACGATGAACCAGGTACTGCTGGTTCGCCTCATGCCATTTCACGACAGGCTCGACGGTGCGGTACGCGCGCCGGTCCTCGTGGTATGCGCCCACATGATGCCACCAGGGCTGAATGCCGCCGGCAAATCCGGCGATCATCCACATCCGCGCCTCCGCGACCGGCTTAGCCGACACGCGGAAGCTCTGCCGCGCGCCGCCCGCCTGGTACATCGGCATGCTCTCCGGAATGAGTTTGTCCCAGCCGAGGAGATTGTGGATCAGCTTGCCGGCGTCGCTGTTGTGCTGGAATCCGCTCGCATCCGACCGCGCCTGATGATCGAGCATGAGGATCGGCGCGCGCCGGCAGATTTCCTTGTAGTCACGGAATGACCGGCTCTGCCCGCCGATCGAGCCGCTGTTCATCCCCAGCCACACGCAGTCGGGGCCGCCCGCCGCCTGCGCGGTCTTGTTGTTCAGATCCCAGATCTCGAGCCGCCGCGCGTAATTCCATAAAATCCATTCGCGATACACGGGATCGTCCCAGTCATGCCGCGCCGGCAGGGCCTTCCCGGTCCGATCACGGAACTTCCGCGTGCAGTTCGCGCAGTAACAGATGCTCTCGCGGCCAAGCCCGCTCCAGCTGTTGTCGGTCAGTCCCTCGCAACGCGAGCGCTCGATGATCTCGCGCAGAATGCCGGGAATGTAGTCGTGATAGTAGGGGCTGTTGACGCAGGTGATGTACTTGTCCGCCGCCCGGTATGGCTGGCCCGACGAGTTGACCGTGAACCAGTCGGGATGCGCGCGGTAGAAATCCTCCGCCGCGCGATTCGAGTCCATGCGCGCGAGCACGACCAGCCCGTCGTCGTGCGCCGCCCTCGCGAGTTCGCCGTAGAGATCGCGGCCGCCCAGAAACTCGGCGCGCTTGTGCAGCGGGAAGCTGCTCGGATAATACGCGACGATGCCGCCGGCGTTGATAATGACGCCCTGCACGCGCGTGCGCTTCCAGTAGGCGCGCCACCAGGCGATGTCGTATCTCTCCGGATCAGCTTCAGTGATGTTGGTCTGCCCCCAGCGGTACGTGCGGCGATACCAGGGTGTATCGGTCGCTAAAGTCTGCGCGGCGGCTGCCGCCGATGCGGAGGAGAGGAATGTCCTTCTGGTCATCGCGTCTGGCGACAGTCTATCGCGGCGCGCTCGAAATCAGCCGCCGCCCGGAGGCAGCCCCGCAGGGCGCCGGGTGCGCTGGATCATTCCCTCACGCTGTGGGTGTTGACAACGAACCCACGCACCGAATAGTTTCACTTATTGCGCCGTTTCGGGGGTTCGAACATGACAACGCGGTATGTGATTGCTTTTCCGGTCCTGCTTCTCCTCGCCGCCGGCGGGCTGCCCGGGCAGGAAACGCGCGGGACCATCAGCGGCACGGTCACTGACCCATCGGCGTCCATCGTGGCGGGCGCACCGGTGCGGCTGGCCAACACGGACACCGGCGTCGAGTTCACAGCGACCACGAATGAGGCCGGCCAGTATCGATTCCTGTTCCTGAACCCCGGCGTGTACAAACTCACGGCGGAGGTTCCGGGCTTCAGGACTTTCGTGCGCGACAACATACAGCTCCATGTCAGCCAATCCGCCGTGATCGATGTGATGCTCACGGTGGGTCACAGCGCCGAAAGCATTACCGTCACCAGCGAAGCTCCCCTGCTCGAGTCCGAAAAGGCGGATCGCGGTCTGGTCATCAACAACAAGACGGTCGCCGACCTCCCGCTGAACATCCGCAACCCGATCATGCTGTCAGCGCTGTCGCCCGGGATCGTGCACACCTCGGGCACCCAGCATCTGAACCCGTTCTCGAACAACGGAATCTCATCATGGTCCATCAACGGCGGCCGAGGCAGCAATAACGAGTTCCTGATGGACGGAGCGCCGAACAACGCCGTCTACAACGGCGCCAACAACATCGCGTACGTTCCACCGGTCGATGCGGTGGAAGAGTTCAAGGTCATGACGGGCAGCTACGACGCCCAATACGGCCGCACCGGCGGCGGCGTGATCAACGTGTCCATCAGAAGCGGCGCGAACGCTTACCATGGCAGCGCCTACGAGTTTCTGAAGCGCACCGGCCTGAACGCGAACACGTTCGCCAACAACGCCAAGCGCGCGCCGCGCCAGGGCAACGCGCTCGATCAGTATGGTTTCACGCTTGGCGGACCGATCTCGATTCCACGCCTGTATAACGGCCGCGACAAGACCTTCTTCTTCTTTGCCTATGAGGACTATCGCGAGGACACCTACTATCCCGGGGAATCGATCTCGTCGGTGCCATCAATGGAGCAGCGCCGCGGCGATTTCTCGAAAACGTTCGACAACGCCGGCCGGCTGATTCAGATCTTCGATCCCATGACCGGCAACCTCGAGAACGCCTCGGGCCGTGAGCCGTTCCCAGGCAACATTATTCCGGCGAACCGGATTAATCCCGTTGCGGCGAAGATTATGTCCCTCTATCCCGAGCCGAATACCACTACACCCGGCTCCGTCGCCTGGCAGAACAACTTCATCCTCAATCCGAACATTGGCCGTTTCGACTTCATCAACCTGACCGCGCGTGTCGACCATCAGTTCAGCGCGCGCCAGCGCGTGTACGGCCGCTGGTCCTGGAACGACTTCACGCAGTTGCGGAACACGAACGGCATCCCCGGACTCGCGGGCGACTACCGCAACGGTGGCAAGTTCAACAACGGCATGGTCATCGATTCGATCACGTCCATCACTCCGGCAACCGTCCTGAACCTCCGCGCCTCGCTCAACTGGTGGGTCGAACATCTCAAGCCGTACGGCAACGAGGGCTTCGATATGACCCAGTTTGGCTGGCCGAAGGAACTCGTCGCGCAGCTTCCCCGGCCTGAGCTCTTTCCTCGGATCGACATCTCGCAGGCGCGCTCGCTTGGCGCCAGCAGCGGCAACGTTACGTTTGAGCCCACGACGACGCTGAGCCTCGCCCCCAACCTCGTGCTCATCCGCGGCAGGCACACTATCAAGTCGGGTCTCGATTTTCGGCTCGTCCGTTACACGCAGATCCGCCCGGGCGCGGGCGGCGGTATGTTCTCGTTTGATCGCGCCTTCACCCGCCGCGACTACCTCGTGCAGGATGCGCTGAGCGGCGTCGGCGCCGCCTCCTTCCTTCTCGGCTATGCCGCATCCGGCTCGGTGGCCAACATCGCCACCCCGTTCTGGCAATGGCTCTACTATGCGCCCTGGGTGCAGGACGACATCAGGCTCACGCGCCGGCTGACGCTCAACCTGGGTCTGCGGTGGGATCTGAACATGCCGCCCACCGAGCGGTTCAACCGCATCAACCGCGGCTTCTTCCCGGATCAGGTGAACCCGATCGCGCGCCGCACAGATCAGATGAAGTTCCCCGGCTTTCAGCCGAAGGGCGGTATCGGATTTGCCGGCGTGAACGGCCTCCCCCGCACGCCATATGATCCGGACTGGAATAACCTGCAGCCGCGCGTCGGCGCGGCGTTCCAGCTCACCGACCGCACCATCCTGCGTGGCGGGTATGGCTTGTTTTTCCTGAATCCGATCGTCACGGGCAACCTGAACGGCTTCAGCCAGAACACACCGTACGTCGCCTCGCTCGACGCCGGGCGGACACCGGCGAATACGATTTCCAATCCGTTTCCGACCGGGCTGCTGCAGCCGCCGGGCGCTTCACTTGGGCTGGAGACCTTCCTCGGCCAGGGACCGTCGTACACGAACCCGAATTTCCGTACGCCGTACATCCATCAGTTCTCGTTTGGTATCCAGCGTCAGTTGCCGGGGAACATGCTGCTCGATGTCGCCTACGTCGGCTCGCGCACCAGGGCTGCGAACGTGAGCAAGGGCGTTAACGAGATCCCTGTCAGCGTGCTCGCGCTCGGCGACATCACGAAGGGCGGCAATCCGAACTATCTCAATCAGCAGGTGCCGAATCCGTTCGCCGGCCTGATGCCCGCCGGCCTCTCGCTCAACAACGCCACCACCACGCGCCAGCAACTCCTCCGGCCTTTCCCGCAATTCACCGGCTTCAATGAGCAGCAGCGCAATGATGGTCGCATCTGGTACAACTCCATGCAGCTGATGCTGACGAAGCGCTACTCGCAGGGCCTGAGCTTCACGACGACTTACACGCTGTCGAAGAACATCGAAGCGCTCGATTACCTCAACGCGCAGGATCCCGCACCCACGCGGACGCTCACCGACTGGGATCGCACGCACCGGCTGGTTCTCGCTCCCAGCTACGAGCTGCCATTCGGCCCTGGCCGCCGCTTCCTCGCCTCGGGCAATCCGATCGTCGGCCGTGTGGTCGGCGGCTGGCAGTACGTTATGACGACGACGCTGCAGTCCGGCGATCCGATGTCCATCCCCGGTGGTGTCTGGCTGATTGGCGATCCGAAGCTCGATAATCCGACGTGGGACCGCCTCTTCAGGACCGGCGTCATCGACGTGAACGGGGCCGTGCGGAATGTACTCCCCGGCGAGCAGCCCGTGTTCGCGGTCCGGCCGAACTTTACGCTCCGGACAACGCCGCTGCGCTACGGCCACATCCGCAACCAGTGGGCCACGACGTTCGACATGTCGCTCATCAAGAACACGCGCGTCCGCGAAGGTATCAACCTGCAGTTCCGTGTGGACGCGTTCAACGCATTCAACACGCCGGTATTTTCCGGCGATCCGAATCTGTCGCCAACGGACAGCAACTTCGGTAAGATCTTCCGCGATACCGGCCAGTCGAACTTCCCGCGCAACGTGCAGCTGGGAGTGAGGCTGGTGTTCTGACCGACAGGGAGGAAGACCGTGGACAACATCACTCGTCGTTCTTTCAACGAGATTGCGGCCGGCTCCGTCGCCGGCAGCGCGTACGGAATGCAGGCGGCGGCGCGCGACCGCTGGGCCGGCAGGAAGATGATCGGCATGCAGGTGGGCGCCGTGTCGTTCCTCGACGAAGGCGTGGACGCGGTGCTCGATAACCTGCAGAAGCTTGCCGGTGTCAACACTCTGTTCGTCGCGACGTTCACCTACGGCCGCGGCATCGCCGGCCGACAGGTGCCTGGGCAGCCGCTGCCTGATCACGGCAAGCAGGAATACGATACCGAGTACCGCGGCGGCGCCTTCACCAAAATCCACCCGCAGTACTACTCGAAAACGGTCCTGAAGGACGTGCGCGCGCGCGACCATGGCGACTTCGACGTTCTCGAAGCAGTGATTCCCGCTGCGAAGAAGCGCGGCATGAAGACGATCTGCTGGTATGAGGATGTCTGGCGCGGCGACGTTCCGAACATTGACAAGGTCCAGGAGAAGGATCTCTACGGGCGCAATGCAGGCACGCTCTGTTTCAACAATCCCGATCACCGCGGCTTCCTCGTCGGCCTGACCGAGGACTACGTGCGCTCGTACGACATCGACGGCATCATGTGGGGCTCGGAGCGGCAGGGCGCGTTCTCGAACGCTCTCGGCGCCAGTCACGGCGGCGGCGGACGCGACCCTGGCCGAGTGACCTGCTTCTGCGAGTTCTGCCGGAAACGCGCCCGCGCCGCCGGCATCAATCCCGACCGCGCGAAGGAAGGCTATCTGGCGCTCGAGAAGTTCGTGCGCGACGGCCGCGGCGGCAAACGCCCGATCGACGGGTACTACGTCACGCTCTGGCGTCTGATGCTGCGCTATCCGGAGCTGCTTGCCTGGGAGATGCTCTGGACCGACAGCCTGCGGGATACCTACAAAGCCATCTATCAGACCGTCAAGGAAGTCAAGCCGAGCGTCGGCGTGGGCTGGCACATCTGGCATAACAACTCGTTCAACCCGATCTACCGCGCCGAGCAGGACCTTCAGGAAATCGCCAAAGTGTCGGACTTCCTGAAGATCGTCATGTATCACAACTGCGGCGGCCCGCGGCTGGCGAGCTACATCAGCAGCGTCGGCCAGACGATTTATGGGGATGTGCCGCGGCAGGAGCTGCTCGATTTCCACTACCGCGTCCTCGATTATCGCGAGAAGAATCTGGCGGAGATCCCGAAAACCGGCCTCTCGTCCGACTACGTGCTCAGCGAGACGAAGCGCGCGCGAGCGGGTCTCACCGGCACGCAGACGCTGCTCTGGCCCGGCATCGATATAGACATTCCGACAGGAAAAGACGAGTCGAAGAGTACGCCCCAGGGCACGCGCGACGCGGTGCTCGCGGCTTTCAAAGGCGGCGCCGACGGCGTTCTGCTGTCGCGGAAGTACTCGGAGATGAAACTTGCGAACATACGAGGCGCGGGCGAAGCCGTGAGGCAGCTCGGGTTAGCCTGAACGTTATGAGCACGAGCACAGGGACGGTGGGCGCGGGCCTTCAGGTCACAGCGCCGGTGAGCGAGCACGATCGGGAGATTCTCACTCCCGAGGCGCTGCGTTTTGTCGAAGAGCTGTCGCGCCGCTTCGAGGCGCGCCGCCGCGAACTGTTACAGGCCCGCGAGGATCGCCGGGAGCGCCTCCGGCGCGGCGAGCTGCCCGACTTTCTCGAGAGCACACGGCACATTCGCGAGGCGAAGTGGACGGTGGCAGCGATCCCGGGCCCACTGCTCGACCGGCGGGTCGAAATCACCGGACCCGTCGACCGCAAGATGATCATCAACGCCCTGAATTCGGGCGCATCGATGTTCATGGCGGATTTCGAGGACTCGAACTCACCGACCTGGCGCAACAATGTCGAGGGTCAGCTCAATCTGCGCGACGCGGTGCGCCGCTCGATCACGTTCGAGAGCCCGGAGGGCAGGCAGTACAGACTGAATGAGCGCACGGCAGTGCTGCTGGTTCGGCCGCGCGGCTGGCATCTCGTCGAGAAGCACGCGCGCAGCGACGGCCAGCCCGTATCCGGATCGCTGTTCGACTTCGGCCTCTTCTTCTTTCACAACGCGAAGGCGCTGCTCGAGCGCGGCTGGGGACCGTACCTGTATCTCCCTAAGTTGGAAAGCCATCTCGAGGCACGGCTCTGGAACGACATCTTCGTGTTCGCACAGGACTATGTCGGTGTGCCGCAGGGTTCCATTCGCGCCACGGTCCTGATCGAGACCATTCTTGGCGCGTTTGAGATGGACGAGATCCTCCACGAGCTGCGCGACCATTCGTCCGGTCTGAACTGCGGCCGCTGGGACTACATCTTCAGCTTCATCAAGAAGCTCGGGCACCGGCCGGAGATGGTGCTCCCCGATCGCGCGCAGGTCACCATGGACCGGGCGTTCCTGAAGACCTATGTCGACCTGCTGATCCAGACCTGCCATAAGCGCGAGATTCACGCGATGGGCGGCATGGCGGCGCAGATTCCGATCAAGAACGACGCGCAGGCGAACGAACGCGCGCTCGAGAAGGTACGCCAGGACAAGCTGCGGGAAGTGAAGGCCGGCCACGACGGCACCTGGGTTGCGCACCCAGGGCTGGTGCCGATCGCGAAGGAGATGTTCGACCAGCACATGCCAACGCCGAACCAGATCCACGTGAAGCGCCAGGAGGTTCGCGTCACTCGCGACGATCTGCTGCGGCCGCACACCGGCGACATCACCGCCGAAGGACTGCGCGTGAACGTGGATGTCGGCATCCAGTACCTGGAGGCGTGGCTGAACGGGAACGGCTGCGTGCCCATCTACAACCTGATGGAGGACGCCGCGACGGCTGAAATCTCGCGCTCGCAGGTCTGGCAGTGGGTCCGGCACGGCGTGAAGCTTGCCGATGGGCGAAGCGTCACGCCCGAACTGGTACGCGAGGCCATCGCCAGGGAACTACAGGACAAGCCGGGAACGCCGAACAAGAAGGTCGCGGCGCAGTTATTCGAGTCCATGATGACGCGCGCCGGTTTCGAGGAGTTTCTGACGATTCCCGCGTACGAGCACATCGACTGACGGTCAGTCGGGCAGCCAATAAGAACGTTAATAATCTGCCATCAGGCGCCGATGAGCAGGCAGGGAACTCTCGTGCGCCAGCTCGTTTGGCCATCCGCGCTCTTATGCCTGCTCACGGGGCCGGGAGCGTGCGCTGCGGAAATCTGGCGGCACTGGCAGGCCAGCGACGGACTGGTGGAACCTTTCACGCGCTGTCTCGCACGGGACTCGTCGGGGCGGATCTGGGCGGCGCACGGGTATGTGAAATACATGTCGCGGCTCGACGGTTACACGGTCGATCACGTGCGGGCGCCTTCGGCAACGGACACAGGCGTGCAGATCGCGCCAAACGGCGTGGCGTGGGTCAGTACACGATCGGATCTGGAGCGCTTCTCCGGTGGAGCCTGGGCCAGGATCACAGTTCCCGATCCGCAGAAAGGGCGCATCACGGCAATGGTCGTGCTCGGCGAGCACAAGATCATTCTCGGATATGCGGACCGGATCGCCGTGTTCGATCCCACTCGTAAGTCGTATGAGAACGTAGTTACGGTCAGAGACACACGGCTCGGCAGATTTCGATCGCTCGTCAGGAGAAATGGCGGCGGTCTGTGGGTGACGGGCGCTGCGGGTATCGGCATTCTCAACGTCGATGCGCCAACTCGCGAAGCACGCTGGAGCGAACTCGCCGTGTCCTCGCGAGCGCTCGAAAACTTCGGTAAGGTTTTCGAAGCGAGGGACGGCTCCATTCTGGTTCCTGCCAGACGCAAAGCCGGCAAGGCAGCGACCCTGCTTCGCCACTCCGGCGGGCACTGGACCGAGTTGTATCGCTCATCGGCCCGCGGCACCGAGATCCGTGCCGCGTGGATCGCTCTGGATAACCAGCTGTGGCTCGTGGATGATCACGATCTGTACTCGTCGGAGGATCGCGGCTGGCGCCTCGTCCCGCGCGCCTATAGTTTGGCCGGCGAGATCAGGGATGTCCTCGTCGAACCGGATGGCTCATTCTGGGTTGCGACTTCGCAGGGGATATCACGCTGCTCGCGCCGCGCATGGCTGAACGTCGCGACGGGACCGGAAAGCAGCCGGACGGTATCACATATTCTCGAGGACAGCAACGGCCGCATCTGGTTTTTGAAAGTCAAGGCTCTCGGGTCTGTGCTTCGGGACCGCGCGGTAATGGAATACGCGTTTCCGGAGAATACGCAGGCGGAGCCGAGCATAACGGAATCCATGGCAATTCTCCCGGATGGTCGTGTCGTCATACGCACGCAGGACGCGAGAACGCTGATGACGTTCGATCCCGTCACAAAACTGTTCAGCACGACCGCGATTCCGAACGGCGCCAGCGCCTCTGTTCTCGA
>DASSSG010000496.1:0-2237 GCA_035708545.1 Bryobacteraceae bacterium
ACTGGACCGTCTCTGGCGCCAACGCCATCATCGCTCTGCGCTGCGCCAAACTCAGCGGGCGTCTCGAGGATTTCTGGGAACGTCGCTCACAACGGGTCGAGGCTGCCGCGTGATTTCACCTCACAATTCTGAACTGCACCCCGGATCAGAACATGGCCCATGAAAAAGCCGATCTGGTTGCGGCTCGAATCGACGGGCCCGGGATTTCGGAACGTGTGTACCCCTCAGCTCCCAGCCACCACCGGCCAGAAAACCGGCTACGGTCGGATTGTTGAGATTGAAATCGCGCTGCTTCCTTTCGAGAGAACTCCACGTTGGCTTGCAGGAAGTCTTTGCTACACACGTGCTCGCGCGGACGTGCGAACTGAAGGGCTGAATCAGCGCCGTAAACCTCTGCTTCTGCGCGCTCTGCGTAATGGAGGCCTTCAGCAGAAACTGGTCACCGTGCGGTGTCAGGGTGTAATCGCCACCCAAATCGGGTT
The DNA here is from genome assembly GCA_035708545.1 of Bryobacteraceae bacterium. Classification (GTDB taxonomy): domain Bacteria; phylum Acidobacteriota; class Terriglobia; order Bryobacterales; family Bryobacteraceae; genus DASSSG01. Next base: position 483 of record DASSSG010000496.1, read on the forward strand.
CGAGCGGTTGTGCCCGCAAGCGCTTGGTCTGATAAAGAGCAAACATCCCGGGCGGGGAAGGAGGTGATGCAGATGGTACAAGAGGAGGCCAGGGCACCGAAACCGAATAACCGGTGCCCTGTTGCCGGCCAGCGGAACTGTGGCTGCGGCTGCGATCAGACTGCCCACAAGCAGATCAGCGGCGATCAGGAGTTGCAGAGCCGGACCGGCCGGCCGGCTCCGCCGGCGTTCGCCCGGGACAGCATGCCCGACCAATCATTGCGGATGGAAATGTCAAAACTGATCTCGAGAGTGCCCCTTCTTGATCACGCGTGGGATGCCCCCAGCGCATTCACCCCGGAAGCTTTGCTCGATGCAGTGCGCGTCGAGAGAAACCTGCCGCGGGATCCGGTGCCGCAGGTGTGCGTGCTGGAGTTCGACGGGGACTTGACCGACTGGCTGGTCGCGACCGAACGTGCGAAACGATGGCGCTCGTGGGCCTGCTTTCATACGTCGATGGAGACAGTGGAAGTGGACGGCGCTTGCTTCGGTCTGATCGCACGCACGATCGGCGGCCCATACGCGGTCCTGGTGGCGGAGCAGCTTGCGACCTCCGGCGCCCGCGTCATCCTCGGGCTGACTTCGGCGGGACGGGTGTCGCCCGATTTGAGAATACCGAGCCTGGTGGTTCCTGCGAAAGCGCTCCGCGATGAAGGAACGTCGCACCACTACCTGCCGCCGGCGGACACCGTGGAGGGCGATGCGGGCCTCGCGGCAGCATTACAGGGAGAGCTCTCTGGTCTCGGTCTGCCCGTTGTCACCGGGACCGTCTGGACGACTGATGCGCCGTACCGCGAAACCGCCGAGCAGATGAAGCGGCACGCGAGCAACGGCATTCTTGCCGTGGAGATGCAGGCCGCGTCCCTCTTCGCCTTCGGCGCTGCCCGCACGGTCCGATGCGGCGTTGTAGCCCATGTCACCAACAGCGTCGACCACTGTTCCGCGGATCAGTTCGACAAGGGCACACACGAGCTCGGCTTCGAGATTCTCAGGGCGATGTTTCGTGCTGCCGCGCGTTGCCTGCCAAAATCATCGCGCGGCCCGGCTCGATGAGCTGCGCACACGCGTTCTCCCTGGCAGTATGGCTGGCCCGCTCGGCCCATGCGCGAAAATAGGGCTACGTGATTCCGGCAGATATCATTACTGACCTCGCGACGGCGACCCATATCGAAAAGAAAGCCATGCACGCGCCCGGAGCTCTGAATGAGGCGATCGAGTACGGCAGCGCATTCTCTCGCGGCGTACGGATCGACCTCGGCAATATCGTCGTGCTGCTTATCTCGGGCACCGCGAGCATCGACGAGCATGGCCGGACGGTCCACGCCGGCGACTTCCGCGCGCAACTGCGCCGCACCTACCACAACATCACCGCGCTGCTCGCGAATGAAGGCGCCACGTGGAAGGATGTCGTCCGCACTACGTGTTATCTGCGCGATATCGAACGCGATTACGGAGCTTTCAACGACGAACGAACCGCGTTTTATCGCGAGCAGGGGCTGAATCCCTTCCCCGCATCGACCGGGGTTCAGGCAATTCTCTGCCGTCCGGAGCTGCTGGTCGAAATCGAGGCGATCGCGATCTACCGGAAAGCGGTCGAGTGAGTCTGCTGATCGGGCAGACCTTGCTCAGGTGCTGCAGGACTGGCAGGACTGGCAGGGCTGTGGGTGCAGTTCAGAATTGTGAGGTGAAATCACGCGGCAGCCTCGACCCGTTGTG
>DASSSG010000497.1:0-3787 GCA_035708545.1 Bryobacteraceae bacterium
GTTGGTCGCGCTTGGTCCGGCCGGCCAGCGCTTCGAGCTCTCTCTGGATGTGACGTGCAAGACGCCCGAAGACGCGGCCATTCTCAAAGCGCAGCTGGAGGGCTTGACGGCAACGCTGCAAAAAATGATCGCGCGCGAAAACCAGACGCCGAATCCAAACGACCTGAGCGGCGTGCTGACGGCGGGAAGATTCGAGCGCCGCGAGCACCATGTGCTCGGACGCTGGCCGATCGAGGCGGCGTTCATCAACAGCCTCGCCGGCAGTTAAGCCAGGTTCGAGCCGGCGGAGTGAGAGGCGGACCGCGTCTCGCGATTCAATTCAGGAAGTACGTCCGGTACAACGTATCGCGTTGCTTCGGCGTAAACCCGGCGTCGCGGATAATCCGGCGCAGATCTTCCTCGGTCGAGTGATGCCGCGCGCCCGCCTGGGACACGACGTTCTCCTCGATCATGATGCTGCCGACGTCATTGCCGCCAAAGCGCAGGCCGATCTGGCAGGTCTTCAGGCCCTGGGTAACCCATGAAGACTGAATATTCTCGATGTTGTCCAGGAACAGGCGCGAAATCGCCAGCGTCTTCAGATATTCAACAGCCGTGGCTTCTTCTTTGATAAACCGCCCCAATGACGTGTTCTCGCGCTGAAACGTCCAGGGGATGAACGCGGTAAACCCACCGGTGTCCGCCTGAATGCGCCGCACGATCTCGAGGTGGTTCAGGCGTTGCTCGATGGTCTCGCCGCAGCCGAACATCATGGTCGCGGTGGTCCGCATTCCAAGCTGGTGGGCGGTTCGATGCACCTCGATCCACTCGGCCGTCGAGCACTTCAACCGGCTGATGCGATGCCGGACCGCGTCGTCCAGAATCTCCGCGCCGCCGCCGGGGATCGACTGCAGCCCCGCATCGCGGAGGCGGGCGAGCGTGTCGCGAAGCGACAGCCCGCTTACCTCGGCGATGCAGGTGATCTCCGGCGCGGAAAAGCAGTGCAGCCAGACCTGGGGGAAGCGTTCTCGGATCGAACGGAGCAGATCCTCATACCACTCGATCTTCAGATCGGGATGCAGCCCGCCCTGCATCAAAATGCCGGTGCCGCCGAGATCCAGCGTCTCCCGAATCTTCTGAAAGATCGTTTCTTTGTCCAGGATGTAGCCGTCCTTGTGCCCGAGCGGCCGGTAGAATGCGCAGAAGCTGCAGTATTCGGTACAGAAATTCGTGTAATTGATGTTGCGATCGATGATGTAGGTGACGACGCCTTCGGGATGAAACCGGCGCCGCACCGAGTCGGCGGCCATTCCGATGCCGATCAGATCGTCACTGCGAAAAAGCTCAAGAGCTTCGCCGCGCGAAATCACAGGCTGCGGACCCCCGTGACATCCAGAGTACGCAAACGCGAGGCGTGGCTGAGGAACAGCTCCATGCCCGCATACTCGCGCTCGCCAAGCTCGAAGACAATGTGGTCTGTGAGGTAATGCGCGGCGACGCTCGCGGGTATGCCACGCTGCTCCGCCTCGCGCGCGATTTCGGCAATATGCTCGCGGCCGTACGCATACGAATCGGCAAATACCGCCTCGAGATCGCGCGTGACGATTTCCCGCCGACCCGCCCAGGCTGCAAATACCATTGGCAGTCCTGTCATGTTCACCCATTCGGCTCCAAGGTCGAGCACGATGTACGGCAGTGCCGCGGGATCGAGCCGGAGCGCCGGATCGCCGATGATCAGCGCCGCGTCGGCTGTGGCCAGCATACGGTCCAGATTCGCGGGCTCGGGCAGAACCTCCGGTTCGGCGCCATACCGCTGCTCGAGAACGATCTGCGCCAGCGCGACCGAGGTCCGGGAAGCCTTGTCGGCAGCCAGCGTTCGGATCGTGGCCGGCGGCTTCTTCGACACGAGCAGAATGCTCCTCACGGGCCCTCCGCAGGCGATGCCGGTGCCGCGGATGATTTCCAGTCCGAGCGACGGCAGTTCAACGACCGGTACGATACCGATGTCAGCTTCCCCGCGGCGCACCTGCTCGGCGCACTCGGAGGGCAGAGCGAAGGACAGATCGAACTCGTCGCGCAGAGGACCTTTGAGGAATCCCCAGACGAGCGGCACAGTGTTGAGATAACTCACCGCACACACGCGAAGCCGGGGGGTACTTCCGGAGCCGTTCGAGAAGGACAAAACGGCAGTGTAGCATCGCGCCCGGCATCACGCCATGCCGCTGCCCGCGATCCTTTGCCACGTCCGAATCCCGTCGCCCGCCGCAGACGTCTCACCTGCTGAAGCTTCATGCGCGCGCTGCTCCTGTTCGTCGTCGCGGTGATATCTCCGGCGCAGATGCTGACAGACCCCGCGAAGCTGCCGGATCGCTGGAAGACTTTCGAGCGCCCCGGCCGGGACCGAAAGCTCGAGTGCCGCATCGAACGGGTGCGTCCGCGGCTGAACTACGGGTTGCGGTTTCAGACGGGCTACCGGGTCGAAGTGCCGCTGCGGCAATACACGGGCTCTGGCCACCGCTGGTCCGTGATTCTCCGCGTGACTCCGGAAGCCGGCAAGCGCGAACCGGTCTGGCTGATATCGCGGGGCCGCATCCCGCCCGCGCGTGCCGCGAAGGCGAGTGCAGAGTTCGGCGGCGCGTTCCTGATTGGCGAGGGCAGATACCACGTCGACATGCTGCTCGCCGATGACGCCGATCGCGCCTGCGTGAAGGCCTGGGACATTCGCGCAAAGCTCAGCGACAGCGTTCGCGAGGCGCGGCCGGGACTGCCGGCGGGGGCCGTGGACGATATCTCGCTGCGCCGATGGGGTCGCACCGGTCTGGACGACTCCGGCGAGGACCGCCGGCGCAAACTGTCCGTGCTGGTGCACGCCGCGGCCATGTCGCCAAACCGCGTGCGGCTGCGAAGCGGCGATCGCGTGCTGCTGATGAGCGCACTCGTTTCCATGCTGGAGCGCCTCCCTGTACGCAGCGTTCGCCTCAGCCTGTTCAGTATGGACCGGCAGCAGGAGATCTACCGGACGGACGATCTCTCACCCGGATCGTTCCGCGACGCAATCGATGCGCTGAACGGGCTGGAGCTCGGAAAGGTGGATTACAGCACGTTACGCAACCGCGGGGGCCATTTGGATCTCGTATCCGATCTGCTCAACCGGGAGCTCGCGACGAAGGACGCGCCGGACGCCGTCGTGTTCCTCGGCCCGCTTGCCCGCTGGACGGATCGCGTTCCGGCCGACGCCCTGCCCGCTCGCGAGGCTAACCGCCCCATCTACTACATCCAGCTCCGGCCCTGGCGCTTGCCTGCCGCTGCATTGACGGACACGATTACCCGCGCTGTCCGGAAACTCGGCGGCCGGACGAAAGAGGTTTACTCGCCGCAGGATTTCGCCGAAGCGATACGGGAACTCGAACATCTCCTCGAGCAGAAGCCGCGCTGATTTAGTGCATCGCCCGGAGCCAGGAAAGCAATCGCGCTGCTCGCGCGTCTCGCTGCTCCGACGTGTCGGGGGGATACAACGGTGGCGATCTCAACCCGATCCGGCCCTCTGCATTCCATCCGACCGGGAACGGTTGCGCAGCCAAACCGCGAAGCCGGGCGTTGCTGCTGCACGTTTTCATCGAGTAGCATTTTTCGTCAAACGTGCATCTTACCTAACTGTGCGGAAGCCGCCTTGCAACGGGCAGCGTGTTCAGGGGATCGCCGAGCAAAGCGGACACACCTCGACGTTCACCGTTAAAGATCGTTTCACGGGGCCAACCATGTTGACCAACGGCAGGCTCGGGATCGCCGGGTGGGGACTGCTGCTGGT
>DASSSG010000498.1:0-2553 GCA_035708545.1 Bryobacteraceae bacterium
GCGTGTACTCGGGCGCCCGAGTACACGCTGCGCTTCACATGGCCGGCACTGGCGAAGACGTCGCGGTTCTACTTCTACGCGATGGTTCGCAATTTCGCCACGGGTGCGCTCCTGATTGGCTCCTCGTTCGTGCTGCGCGACCGGCGGCTTGCGTTCGCGGTGCCTGCGGCGGCGTTGTTTCTCGGTCCTCTGCTCTTTCTGCCGGAGCGGGCGCGCCCGGTCTATGTGTATGTGTCGCTGGCTTTCGTCGGGCTGCAGATTGCGCTGCTTGCCGATCGCTGGCGCTGGTCGCGGCTCGCCGTGCCGGCGGCGATGCTGCTGCTGTGGGCGCCGGTCACCTGGACCCGGCTGCGCGACTACGAGGCGCGCGAACTGGCGGGCGCGGAGATGAATCGAGTCTGGGTCACAACGCTGAGCAGTTTCGTGCGTTCGTCTCCGCAGACTCGGGACTTCGTCGTCGACGGGCGCCCGAGCTCGATGGCCGCGTGGGGAGCCATGGGGGCGATCACGTACCTGACGCGTTCCGGCGGCATTCGGCTGGCCTCCGCTGATTCGCCGCGGGGACAGGCCCTGCTTACCGGCAACGATGTCGCGCTGCTCGTCTGGGATGAGCCGAACAGAACCCTGCACGTGTCGCACCGGCACAGATGAGAACTTCATCGCTGAAGTGGATCATCGCGGCGCTGCTGTTGCTCGCCACCATGATCAACTACGCGGACCGGCTGACGCTGTCGGTAGTGTCACGGATCGTCCGCGGCGAATTTCGGCTGGACGAGCAGGATTACTCGCACGTGGTCACGGCGTTCCTTGTCGCGTACGCGATCATGTACGCCGGATCGGGCTACATCGTTGACCGGCTCGGGACGAAGCGCGGATTTGCCGTGTTCGTGTTCGCCTGGTCGGTCGCCCAGCTCGCGCACGCGCTCGTGCGAGGCAAGCAGGGTCTGGTTGCGTGCCGGTTCGCTCTGGGACTGGCCGAGCCCGGCAACTGGCCGGCGGCCGCAAAGGCGGTGGCCGAATGGTTTCCCGCGCGCCAGCGCGCGCTCGGCGTCGGAATTTTCAATGCGGGGTCGTCGATCGGATCCGCGATCGCGCCGCCCCTGGTCGCCGCGATCACACATCTGTACGGATGGCGGGCGTCGTTCCTTGTCACCGGCGGGATGGGTCTCGCCTGGTTACTGCTGTGGCTGTTCGTCTACCGAACTCCCGCGGAGCCGCCCGATGAGGATGCGGCACAGGCGATCGCGGATTCCGAGGGCGCCCGGCCCGACTGGAAGACCGTCCTCAGCCGGCGCGAGTGCTACACGCTGATCCTCGTTCGCTTCTTCACCGACCCGGTGATCTACTTCGCGATCTTCTGGCTCCCCGAGTACCTGGGCAGGGAGCGCGGCTTCAATCTGCAGGAGATCGGGTGGTACACATGGGTGCCGTTCATTTTCGGAGACCTCGGTTACATGCTTGGAGGCTGGCTCTCGGGCCGGCTGATTGATGCAGGCTGGACGCTGCCGCGAGCGCGGAAGTTCGTCATGGCGATCGGCGCAGCATGCCTCCCGGTCTCGATCCTGGCGCCGCTGCTGCCAACCGCGGCCATGGCCATCGGCGCGGTTTGCTTTCTGACCTTCGGACACGGCTTCTGGGTAGCGAACCTGCAGACGTTGCCAACCGATATTTTTCGCGGAGGTGAGATTGGAACCGCGAGCGGGTTTTCGGGCAGCGGCGGTGCGATCGGCGGGGTGATCGCGAATCTGGGCACCGGTTGGGTCGTCACGCATTATTCGTACGCGCCGGTGTTCGCCGTCATGGGCCTGATGCATCCGCTCTCGGCGTTTCTCATATATCGAATGCTGCCGGATCGCTACTTTCATAAGAGACGCTGACGAGGAAGAGCCCGCACGCGGGCGCCGTTGGCCCGGCCTTCACGCCGGGCGGTGCTGCCAGCAACCAGCGCAAGCGGTCGGAGTGGCAGTTCCCTTTCCCTGTCTCGAGCAGCGTGCCCACGATGTTCCGCACCATGTGCTTGAGAAAACCGCTGCCGGTCACGCGATAAACGAGCCGGTCGTCTTTACGGACCAGCTCGGATCGAAATATGCGGCGGACCTTTGACCTCCCGAGCGTGTCCCGCTCGTCAGCGGCAGCGAATGCGCTGAAATCGTGCTCGCCTTCAAACAGTCCGACTGCATCGAACATCGCCTGCTCTTTGAGCGGATACGGGTGGTGGTGTACATATCGACGCTCGAAGGGCGAGCAGATCTCATGACGAAACACGCGGTACTCGTATGTCTTTGAGGTGGCGTCGCGGCGGGCGTCGAAGTCAGGGACGGTTTCCTGCACGGCCAGAACACGGATGCTCGGCGGAAGCAGGCGGTTGAGCGCGCGGCGCAGATTATCGAGCGGAATGGGATTTTCGATGGAGACGGCCGCGACCTGCGCGAGCGCGTGCACACCAGCGTCGGTCCGCCCGGAACCGGCGACATGCACGGGCGCTTTCTCGATTTCAGCGAAGACGGTTTCGAGCGCGCCCTGGACTGTCGGCAGACGCGGCTGAATCTGCCA
>DASSSG010000499.1:0-8868 GCA_035708545.1 Bryobacteraceae bacterium
GGAGGCGTGGCTGAACACGAAGATCGCCGACGCGCGCGTGCCGCTGAGCACCGCGCGCGCTCGCGTCGAGGACACGGCGATCATCGACGCCATCCAGAAGGTTCAGATGCATTATGCGAGGGCGGACGTGTCGTTTACGTCCGTGTTCACGACCGATCTGGAGATCGCGAAGGGTCCCGTGACCGCGCGCCAGATCGCGGCGCTGTACATGTACGAAAACGAGCTCTACGCCGTTCAGGGCAACGGGCGCATCGTGCGCGAGGCGCTCGAGAATTCGGCCCGCTACTTCGATACGTGCGCGGCTCCGTGCGGCAGCGGTCCGCGCGCGAACCCGCAGGTCTTCGGGTTCAACTATGACGTGGCGCAGGGAGTCACTTACGAAATCGACGTGACGCGTCCTGCCGGCGAGCGGATCCGCAACCTGCGTTTCCGGGGTGAGCCGCTCGACGACGCACGTCCGCTGCGGATCGCCGTGAACAATTACCGGGCGGGCGGCAGCGGCGGGTACGGAATGTTTCGCGACACGCGCCTGCTGTGGCGTTCGTATGAAGACATCCGGGACCTCATGATCCGGTACTACGGCGAGGGGCACGAGCTGCCGTCGGCGGCGGACAGGAACTGGCGGATCGCGGCAGGCTCGCCGTAGCGGGCATTCCGCAGCGATCACTTGCATTTCGCAAGCGACTCTGCTAGTCTGCTGTCTCTGAAGTGTCCCAACCGCTTGCTGACGCGCGCGGCTCGGAAAACCGAGCTACGACCGCGCGGAAATGGGACCAGCTTATGATCATGCCAGGCAAGCCGAAGCCATCGCGCCGTTCCGGCTGCCCGCTGAGCATCTCGCTCGAGCTTCTGGGCGACCGCTGGTCGCTGCTGATCATCCGCGATCTCATGGTCCGCGGCTTCCGCACCTTCAAAGACTTCCAAAACTCCGGCGAAGGCATTGCGACCAACATCCTCGCCGACCGTCTCGATAAACTGCAGGCCGCCGGGATCCTGAATGCCGAACCTGAGGAGAACGACGCGCGCAGAGTGAACTACTGTCTGACAGAGAAAGGAATCGATCTCGCCCCGGTGCTGCTGGAGCTGCTGCTCTGGGCCGCTCGCCACGAGCAAACCAGCGCGCCGCCGGCCGTGGTGAAAAAGCTGGCAAACAATCGGCAACAGTTTCTGAAAGAAGTCCGCCGCCGCTGGCGGGACCGCGACGCGACTCCCCTGATGCCCTCATTCGAACTCAATCCAATCACGAAAAGGAGCAAACATTGAGCAAGGTACGAGTACTGGTTGGTACACGCAAAGGCGCATTCGTCCTCACCTCGGACGGCAAGCGCGAAACCTGGGACGTCGCCGGCCCGCATTTCGCGGGCTGGGAGATCTATCACCTGAAGGGTTCGCCCGCCGACCCGAACCGGCTGTATGCGTCGCAGTGGAGCGGCTGGCACGGCCAGGTCATCGAGCGCTCGAATGACGGCGGAAAAACGTGGGAGCCCGCCGGCAATAAATTCGTTTACGATGGCGTCCCGGGCACGCACCAGTGGTACGACGGCACGCCGCGTCCGTGGGAGTTCAAGCGCGTCTGGCATCTCGAACCGTCGCTCAGCGATCCCGATACCGTCTACGCCGGGGTCGAAGATGCAGCAATGTTCCGCTCGACCGACGGCGGCCAGAACTGGCACGAACTCCCAGGGCTGCGCGGCCACGGCTCGGGCCCGCGCTGGCAGCCTGGCGCGGGCGGCCTCTGCCTGCACACGATTCTGATTGACCCGAGCAATCCCGATCGCATCTTCATCGCGATTTCCGCGGCGGGCGCGTTTCGTACCGAGGACGGCGGCAAAACGTGGCAGCCGATCAACCGTGGATTGCGATCGGAGTACATCCCCGAGCCGGATGCCGAGGTCGGCCACTGCGTGCATCGCATCGCGATGCACCGCTCGCGGCCGCGAACGCTGTTCATGCAGAAGCACTGGGACGTAATGCGCAGCGATGACGCGGGCGACAACTGGCGCGAGGTCAGCGGCAATCTGCCGACCGATTTCGGGTTCGCGATCGACGTGCACGCGCAGGAGCCCGAGACCATCTACGTGGTCCCGATCAAGAGCGACTCCGAGCACTTCCCGCCCGAGGGCAGGCTGCGCGTGTACCGCAGCCGCACCGGCGGGAACGAATGGGAGGCGCTCACGAACGGCCTCCCGCAGAGCGATTGCTACGTGAACGTGCTGCGCGATGCAATGTCCGTGGACTCGCTCGATAAGTGCGGCGTTTATTTCGGAACCACCGGCGGGCAGGTGTACGCCTCAGCCGACGCGGGGGACACGTGGAAGCCGATCGTGCGCGATCTGCCCGCCGTGCTGTCCGTGGAAGTGCAGACGCTCGCATGATTCGGGTAGTGCTTCCTGCGCACCTGCGCACGCTGGCGAAGGTGGATGGCGAAGTGCAGCTGGAGGTGGCGGAGCCGGTGACGCAGCGCTCGGTGCTCGACGCGCTCGAGGCGCGCTATCCGGCGCTGCGCGGCACCATCCGGGACCATGTGAGTCAACGCCGGCGGCCCTTCGTGCGCTTTTTCGCCTGCGAGCAGGACCTGTCGCACGAGTCGCCGGACGCACCGTTACCCGAAGCCGTAGGCACCGGGGCCGAGCCGTTTCTGGTGATCGGCGCGATTGCCGGTGGAGCAGCTGGCGGCGAAATTAAACCGTGACACTTACGTGAGGACCTTGTGTCAGGTTCCTCGCGCCAGTACGATACACCTCGGACAGAGCACGACTCCCATGAGAACGTTCGCGGTCACACTCTGCCTGTTCCTGGGCCTCGGCTCGGTGTGCTCAGGGCAGAAGCTCTGGAAGGGCACTCGCTTCGGCATGACTGCCGCCGAGTTGAAGAAGCTTTTCGGCGCGCGGCTGCAGCCGTCGGCCGGCGATTCCGAACCGGGTGAGTATCAGGCCCTTCCGGCATTTACTCTGCGAGAGAACTTCTGCGGAGCAGCCTTCGACGTCGCATTCGTTTTCGTCCCCGGCAAGCCGTCTGCCCGGCTGGTTGGCGTACTGCTGAACGGGCCGACTGCCGGCGGGCGCAACGCCCGCTCCTGTATCGTGCGTACGTACACGTCCGCGTACGGGCAGCCGGCCACTCGCGAGAACGATGACGGCAGTGTCGAGCATACTTTCTCGCGGGGCAACACAATCGTGTTCATGACGGTTGGGTCGGGCGACGAGGTACATATCGCCTATGATGTGCGCGAGGTATACGTTGAGCCGCCGGTGCTGCGGCCGCTTTTGAGCACCAGGACACGGTAAACGGGCAAACACACGATCGGCATCTATCCGCTGCTGACGGACGAAACGTGTTGGTCTCTCGCGAACTTCGACAAGAAGACCTGGGAACAGGACGCGCGGGCGTTCATGGTGACTTGCCAGGAACTGAACGTGCCCGCCGCTCTGGAGCGTTCCCGTTCCGGCAACGGCGCACACGTATGGACCTTCTTCGAATCGGCCCATTCCGGCGACGACGGCGCGCAAGCTCGGCTGCCTGATTCTTACGCGGACGATGGAACGCCGCGATCAAGTGGGCCTCGATTCCTATGACAGGTTCTTTCCGAATCAGGACACCATGCCCAGGGGCGGGTGCGGGAACCTCATTACCCTTCCCCTGCGGAACGCCGGCATTTACTTCTGTGGCAGTACGCGGTCCTTCAGGAACTCGGGACTGAAATCAACGCCCAGGCCGGGTGCCTCAGGCACACGCCATTCCGCGAGCGTCGGCTTCCATCCGCCAACGAAAATGTCGTTGTAATCGTCGGCGCGCGTGTTGCCCTCTTCCATGATCAGAAAGTTCGGGGACGACGCGGCAACGTGCAGGCTCGCCGCGGTGCACACGGGGCCGTTCGGGTTGTGCGGCGCGAATGGCACGTAATGCGCATCCGCCATCGCGGCGATCTTCTTCATCGCGGTGATCCCGCCCGTGCGCGCGACGTCCGGCTGCACGATGCGCGCGGCGCGTTTCTCGAGCAGCGGTGCGTAATTGAAGTGGCCCTGAATGCCTTCGCCGGTCGCGATCGGGATGTTGGTCGAGGTCTGTAACGCCGCCATGGCGTCCATGTTCTCCGGGGGTATCGGCTCCTCGAGAAAGAAGGGGTCGAAAGGCTCGAGCATTCGGATGATGCGTCCGGCTGTCGCCATGTTGAACTTGCCGTGCGCCTCGACACAAATGTCGAAGCTCGGGCCGGCTTCGCGGATACCGGCGATCATCTCGCGCACCTCGTGCAGGACCGTGCTCGACAGTTGGCGCTCGGGCCCGGGATATGCTCCGAACGGATCGTACTTTCCGGCCGTGGCGCCCTCTGCGATCAGCTCTTTTGTGCGCCGGCGATAGGCATCGCGCGTGCGGGGGATGTTACCCCAGCGGTAGCTCGTGTAAATACGAATCGGGTCATGGATCCTGCCGCCGAGCAGCTTGTACACGGGTACGTTCAGCCTTTTGCCGACGATGTCCCACAATGCTGTGTCGATGGCGCTGATCGCCGCATACAATGTGCCGCCGAGCGTGTTCTCCTCGGCGATGTACATGCGGCGCCACAGCTTCTCGATGTGCCACGCGCTCTCGCCTTTCAGCAGCGGTTCGAGCGAGCGGATCGTAGCGGCGACCGGCGCCACCGTTGGGGGCGAAGTTCCCTCACCCCATCCGTGATAGCCGTCTTCAGTCCTCACCCGCGCACAGACGATGTCGCTGCGGCGGCCGATTCGGAGGACATGCGCTTCGACGCTCCTGATCTTCAGAGTGCCGGGATCGGCGGCCGCCAGGGTTGACGAAACGGGAACGGCGGGCAGAGCGAGCGTGGGCAGAACATCACGGCGGGTCCACATCGAACTGAGATTCCTTTCCCCGGCTGCGCCATGTGCGGACCTCACGCAGCACGTCGGCCCGGCCGGCCCACGGCTTGTAAACGACGCGCATCGCGAATTCGTACTCTCTGCCTGGCTGCGGATCGGGAACGACGAGCTGGAAGTCCCATGCGGGGTTGGTATCGTCTCCCGATGCGCTGCGTCCGCCGCCCGACGGAGAATGCGCGAAGCGCAGATACGGGCTCGGCTGGAAGATATAGATCAGGACCATGTCGCCGAACCGGCCATAATAGAACGGCTCGCCGTAACGCAGCGGGGAAAAGTTCCGGAACAAGGGGGTGGCTCGTCGGCGACTGCGGGTTCGGTGCGGCCCTCTCCGGCCGGCAGCACAGTGCTGTCCCGTCCATGGGTCTGGGTTGCGAACTGGACCCACTGCGGCTTGTCCAGCGTGGCCCCGCCGCGGAGAAAGTAGATGCCTTTGTCGTGCGGACCGTTGATGTACGACGCCCAGAAGATGCCGAGAAATCCACCCGCGTAATCGCCTCTGCGCGGAATTGCACGGTACGACATGTCGAGGTAGTACGGCTCGCGCAGCTCGAACACCGTTCGGCTTTCGACACGGTACACCGGTGTGGGGAGTTGCCGGAGTTCGGCTTTGGTTTCGCTGATCCTCCGGAACTCCATGGGCGCGTGACGGGGCTCGAAGACGACGTGCTGCTCGGACTGGCGCGGCCGGGCGTCAAAATAATGCTCGAGGTTCAGGCCGGCAAACGCCGGAACATAGACTGACGTGTCAATGCCGGGCGCCGTCATGCGGAAGATTCCGTTGTAGCCGGCGCGGTGATCGCCGGCCGCGTTGTTGTTTCCGATGATGCAGAGAAGGCGTGAGACACGAAACGTATCGTAGTCCGTGCCGGCCTTGCCCTCCTGCGCCCGCAGGCTGGCGGCTGCGACGATCAGCACCGCACAGATTGCGCGCGTGACGCCGTCCATGCAGTCCAGACTGTATCACCACGGCACGCCAGGCGGCGCAGTTCGGCGGGAAGTGGTTTCGAGCAGATTATCTCTTTTCCATCTCCTCGAGCTTCCGAACACGCCGGCGAAAATCCTCGTCCGTGCTGAACTTCGCGTTCAGATACGCCGCGAGGACCTCCTCGGCGAGTTTGGGACCGATGATCCACGCTCCGATGCACAGGAGGTTGACGTTATCGTGCTCCACGCACTGGTGGGCCGAGTAGGTATCGTGACAGAGCGCCGCACGAATGCCGCGGACTTTGTTGCCGGCGATGCACGCGCCCACGCCGGTCCCACACACCAGAATGCCCCGTTGCGCGCGACCGCTGACGACCTCGTCACAGACGCGCTGCGCGATATCGGGGAAATCGACGGGCTCCGGCGTGTGAGTCCCGCAATCCTTAACCGTATGTCCCCAGGACCGCAACAGCGCGATCACCGGCCCCTTGAGGGGAAAGCCCGCGTGATCGCCTCCCACGGCAAGTGACAGCTTCGCCGGCGACGCCGCAAGCGGCGCGACCGCAACCTGTCCGATAAAGCTCCGCCGTCGCATCCTTCCAATCTCCTCAGCTCGCCGTCCGGATGAGGCGAGGCTCCTCCAACAAATGTCCTTCCCACCTGGCCACCACCACGGTGGCCAGACAGTTGCCGAGCACGTTGACCGAAGTGCGGGCCATATCGAGTACCGCATCGACACCGAGCAACACAGCGGCGCCTTCGAGCGGCAAGCCAAACGTCGCCAGGGTCCCGGCCAGGATGACGAGCGCCGCCCGCGGGACGCCCGCGACACCCTTGCTGGTCAGCATCAGTGTGAGCATCATCATGAGCTGCTGACCGAGCGTCATGTGAATGCCGGCCGCCTGCGCCACCCACACGGAAGCGAGCGACAGGTACAGAGTCGTGCCATCCAGATTGAAGCTGTAGCCGGCCGGCATGACGAAGCCGACGATGTGCTTCGGCACTCCGAAACGCTGCATGTTCTCGAGCGCGCGGGGCAGGGCCGCTTCGCTCGACGCCGTCGAGAAGGCGATCAGAAACGGCTCGCGGGCATACCTGATAAATCGCGCGAACGGAACGCGCGCGATGGCCATGACGGCCCCGAGCACCAACACCACGAACAGCACCTGCGCGGCGTACATTGTGACGATGAGCTTGCCGAGGCCGAACAGCACGCCAATCCCCCGGCTGCCGACTGTGGCTGCCATGGCAGCCCCGACCCCAAACGGCGCGAGGTACATGACGTAGCGTGTGTAACGGAACATGACTTCCGCCAGCGATTCCGCAAATGCAACCACCGGCCGGGCGACAGCACCTGCCGCCGCGCAGGCCGCGCCGAACAGAAACGAAAAAACGACGATTTGCAGCACCTCGCCGCGTGCCATCGCGTCAATGATGCTCGATGGAAACGTGTGCTCGAGAACGGAAGTGAGTGTCGGCTGATGCTGCGGCGCGAGGGTCTCGGCCGCCGTTCGCTCCAGCCGCATTCCCTCGCCGGGCCGGACGATGTTCACGATCGCGAGGCCGAGAAACAGCGCGATGGTGGTGACGATCTCAAAGTAGACAATCGCCTTCACCCCTATCCGTCCCATGGCTTTCACGCTGCCGCCCCCGGCGATACCGGCGACAAGCGTGCCGAACAGCAGGGGCGCGATGATCGACTTGATGAGCCGCAGGAAGATGTTTCCTATAAGACCGAGCTGTTTCGCCACGTCGGGCAGGGCCAGACCGAGCGCAATGCCCGCGGCCATGCCAATGAAGATCCATGCTGTCAGCGAGACCCGCTTCACCGCTCGCCCCAGCTGAGCTTCTCGCGCAGCACATCGAAGTACATCATTCGCGGCGGCCGCACGAGCAGGATCTTCTGGTCCGACTTCGAACACACGACCTCGTCGCCCTGGCACAGCGGCTCGCCGACCTGCCCATCAATGGTCAGGTAGGCTGTGTCGTCTTCGGCAAGGTTGTGCATCCGAATCCGCATGCTGTCCGGCACCAGCACCGGCCGATTGGTCAGCATATGAGGGCAGATCGGCGTGATGCAGAGCGCCGCTACCGTGGGGAAGATGATCGGCCCGCCCGCCGAGAGCGAATACGCCGTCGAACCCGTGGGAGTGCAAACGATCAGTCCATCGGCTTTGTACGTACAGACGTAGTGCTCGTCCACATAGGTGCGAATGTCGATCATGCGCGCGAGGCTCGCCTTGGTGACGACGACATCGTTCAGGGCGTCGTAACGGCCCATGACATTTTCGCCGCGGTGCAGCTCGCAGGCAATCATTCTGCGCGTGCCGACGCGGTGCTCGCCGCGAAAGCCGCGCTCGAGGGCGCTGTAGATTTCGCGAGCCGTAATCGCGGTGAGAAAGCCGAGCCCGCCCAGGTTCACGGGCAGCAGAGGGATCTGGCGGCCGCGCAGAGCACGGGCAGCCGCGAGCAGCGTGCCGTCGCCACCAAGAACGATGATGAGATCGGTTTCGCCGTCCGGAACGTCATCGCGCGGCAGACCGCTGTTACGGTCCACGTACACGGCCGTGTGCTCGTCCATGCGCACGGTGACGCCGCGCTCTTCGAGCCACTCGAGGAGCGGGGGCAGCAGCTCGTACCCCCGGGCAATCCCCGGTTTCGATATGATTCCGACTGTCTTAACGCCTTCCATGCAGGAGAAATTCCCGGTTGCCCTCGGCCCCGAGGATCGGGCTTCCCATCCACTCCGCCTTGTATCCGAGTTCCGCGACTGCCGCCGCCACCTTGCGGCACGCCTGCTCGTGCAGCGCGGGATCGCGAACTATGCCGCCCCTGCCGACGTCCTCGCGTCCGACCTCAAACTGCGGCTTGACGAGTATAACGAGTTCAGCTTCGGGCTGCAGCAGCGGCGGGATGGCCGGAAAAATCTTCGTCACGGATATGAAGCTGACATCAAAGGTTGCCAGGTCGCAGCGGTCGGGCACGATATCGGGTGTCAGATAACGCGCGTTCACGTTTTCGCGGACGACGATTCGCGGATCGCCACGCAGCTTCCAGTCGAGTT
>DASSSG010000500.1:0-3777 GCA_035708545.1 Bryobacteraceae bacterium
AGGTACCTGCGAGACGGCAGACCAGCATCCGTCAGGGCTGGTGCGGGTCGAGCAGGCCCAGCCGGTTTGGACAGGTGTGAGGGCGTTCCACGCGATTCCGGAAAGTCGAAACCTGTGCAGATCGTCGCACAACGCGAGGAACCGCGCGGCGACAACCGGCCACGCATGCTGCTCTGCCACAGCGCGCGCGGCGTGCAGCCTGCGCGAACGCTCGGTATCGGCCTGCAAGAGCCACTGGACAGTGCGGGCAAACGCGTGCGGGGTCGGCTCTGCCAGCCAGGCATTGCCCGGGTTCGCATACGACAGTACACCGCCCGCGTTTGGCAGGACGACAGGCAGTCCGGATGCCATCGCTTCGAGCGGCGCGATGCCGAATGGCTCACGCGCGTTTGCATGGACGAACACGTCGCAATCGCGGTAGAGGCTCGCGAGCGCCTCGCCGCCGAGGTGGCCCAGCATGCGGACGCGTCCGGGCGCTCGCGCTTCTGCGCGTTGCGCGAACTCGTCCCGTAACGGACCATCGCCCGCCACCCAGAGCTCGAAACGCGCGGGCAATTGTTCCAGCATGTCTGCCAGCATTAAGACGTTCTTCTCACGCGCGAGCCGGCCTGCGTACAACAGCCGCACGGGTGCGTGCGGTGCATGCTCGCTGAAGCGGAAAGCATCGATGTCCACACCCATCGGACATACCCACACGCCGCGTGGAGTGGTGTGGCCGCGCGCTGCCGGGATCAGCTCCTGCGCCGTGTACTCGGAGTTCGCGATGTGGTGATCGAACATCGGGAAGTAAATGAAACGCATGTAGAGGCGGGCCAGTGCGCGCCCCGCGGCGCCGGGCGTGATGTATGCCCGCACATTGTCGTCCATTCGCTCATGGCTGGTGCCGAACTCTGTTGGACGTCGCACGCCGCGGACAAAGCCCTTTCGGACAATGCCGGAGAGAAACGGCAGAGTGTACTTGTCAGCAACTTCCAGGATATCGGGTTGCTCGGCGCGCAGAATGCGTTTGATCTCGCGGCCACTGCGCCCGATCGGCATCATCAGCCGATACCGTGCATCGATCCATGGCGACGGCCGCGCCTTGACGTGATAAATGCGAACGTGCTCGCCTGCTGCTTCCGTGCTCGATTCCTCAGCCGGCACGATCAACCGCATCTCCCGCCGGCGTTCGTTAGCATGCCGCATCAGAGCGCGGTAAAACGCACCGATTCCACCGGAGGTCGGATGATATGCGTTCGTCAGGTGCAGTGTTTTCGGCGGCACTTCAGCTCCTCCGAGCGCGTCCGAAGCGCCAGACCGCAAGAGGGCCCAGCGCAACAAACGATCCGATCACTCGCGGCATCATGCGCATGTCATCGATGAACGTGCGGCGTTCTTCGCCGACGATCAGCACGCCGCGCCGCATCGCGTACAGGTTGAACAGCGTCGAGAGCGCGGTAAAACAGACGGACGCGACGATGCTTGCGCGCAGGTTTGGCGTGCCCCGCAACCAGTGGATAACAAACTCGATTGAATGATTTGCCGAGGGCAGCAGCACCATGGCGACAACTGCCGTACGCCATGCGGGTTCCGCGCGGCGCAACGCCTCGGTAACCGTTCCGTAGAATCCCGAGATAATCGCGCGATACGCCAACTCGGCGACCATGGCGCCCACGGCCGCCCTCAATCCGGCCGTGACATTGGCAGAGAAGAAGATCGCGGCGCGGATCAGCGCGCTGGACAGACCGGACTTCCAGTTCCAGCGCCTGATCAGGTTCCGGTATGGATGCCGGACCAGACTGACCAGAACCTGGGCAGGTGTCGGCGCGAGTTCCGGCATCTGATCTCAGACTAAACGACGCCGGCACGGCCACTCCGGGGTACAGCGTCCGCCCAAAACCCCGTCCCGCCGTAACAGCATTTGCGTGAGGCTGTCTAACATTTCGGAGGCGTTTATGCGCGGTATCTGCGCTCTCGTGCTGTGCATTTTTCTCATGGCCGGTGCATTGCCGGCGGATGCCAAAGCAAAAAGAAAGCCGCGGCGCGCGGCGCCCGAGTCGACACGAGCCCGCGTCGTCGAGATCCGGTATGATCTTGCGACCGTCAACGCTGCTCGCCAGGACGTGATCAGCGGGCAGATGAAAGGGCCGGCGGTGCTGCGAGCGCAGATCCTGTTTGACCGGGCCAACTTCTCGGTCGGCGAGATCGATGGCTCCACCGGCGAGAATTTTTATCGAGCCGTCGCGGGGTTCCGCGCGTCGCGCAGGCTGTCGCCGGACATGGTTGTCGATGAAGCCGCATGGTCGGCGCTGAACGCTGATCCTGGGCCTGCGCTGGCGCCCTACACCATTGCTGCCGAGGATGTGAAAGGGCCGTTCGAGCCGGTTCCGGAAGACATGATGGAAAAATCGAAACTGACCCGGCTCGGCTACTCGAGTGCCGAGGAGGCGCTCGGTGAGAAGTTTCACGTCAGTCCGAAAATGCTGATGCTGCTCAATCCGGGAAAGAGTTTCCGAGCCGGCGAAGAGATTATCGTCCCGAATGTGATCACGTCGATCGGAACCAGGGCGGGCAAAATCGTAGTGAGCAAATCGAAAAAGACGATAGAGGCGTTTGCCGCCGACGGCACGCTGCTGGCACAGTACCCCGCGACGATGGGCAGTGAGCACGATCCGCTTCCGATCGGGACCTGGAAAATCAGAGGCGTCGCGAAATATCCTCCGTTCCACTACAACCCGGCGCTGTTCTGGGACGCAAATCCCGGCCACTCGAAAGCGAAGATCGCGCCCGGGCCGAACAATCCGGTGGGCGCAGTTTGGATCGATTTATCGAAGGAGCACTACGGGATTCATGGCGCGCCCGAGCCGTCGCGCGTCGGACATGCGCAGTCGCACGGCTGTATCCGCCTGACGAACTGGGATGCGCTCGAACTGGCGGATCTGGCCGCCCCCGGTATACCTGCGATTCTTCAGGAGTAGCGCGATGCGGCTGCGGAACGTACTGCTCGCACTCTGGGTGCTGCTGCTCGTTGCGGGGGTCGCGTTCTACTATGGACGGCACAGTGCCGTTGCAGGAAAGCCGGCGGAGACACGGCGGGAACTCGAGGCGCGGCAGCACGACTACCCCGCGGCCAGTGCGGAGCCGGGCAGCGGGAAACGAGCAGACACGCTGGAAGCCACGCGCACGCGCATTGCCGAACCCGATCTCAGACCGCTTATCCAGCGCAATCTGACCTTCCCGGTGGCCGGCGTGGACCGGGCAAACGTGCTCGACACGTTCAGCCAGTCTCGCGGCGATGGCCGAATTCACGAAGCGACGGACATTATGGCGGATCGCGGGACGCGAGTCGTCGCCGTGGACGACGGCGTGATCGCGAAGCTTTTCCTCAGCAAACCCGGCGGCATCACCGTCTATCAATTTGATCCGTCGGAGAAATACTGCTACTACTACGCGCACCTTGACCGCTACGCGGAAGGGTTGACCGAAGGGATGAGCGTGCGCCATGGGCAGCTGATCGGATATGTCGGATCGACGGGAAATGCCAATCCGAACAGCCCGCACCTGCATTTCGCGATTTTCGAGCTCGGCCCCGAAAAGAAGTACTGGAAAGGTACACCCATCAATCCCTATCCGCTGCTGATGCGCGTGCTGAAATAAGGTGCGGCGTTACAGTGGGTGTCGTGATCTCTCGACTCGCCGCCGTGGGCTCGGTGTTTCTGTTTGCCCTCACGATATCCTGCGCGAAGGTGAAACCGACAGTTGAATCGGCGAGCGGCGGCGAGGTTCGGGACCCCCACT
>DASSSG010000501.1:0-4381 GCA_035708545.1 Bryobacteraceae bacterium
CGCTGTATATACAAACTCTGGCCCGACTTTCCCGTTCGCAGCCAGATCAGTCGTTCGATAGCGACCGTGAAGGCCGACGCCGCGTACCGTTCCTTCGAGGCCTCGGGGGAAGGCATCACCTGGGCGGTGATCGACTCCGGAGTTGCGGCGGATCATCCGCATTTCGGCCGCGGCGACTTCCACGCTCTGCGGCATCCGACCGTACAGGAACTGCACCGTTCGTTTGCGCCGGTGTTTCGGAGTGTTGGCGCGGTGCGCGTGCCCAGCCGCCTGGCCAGTCCCGACAAAGATCCGCAAATGGCGGACCGCGGGAAGTTAGTGGCCGAACACGTGCGGTGGGCCCTTACCGACGATTACGGTCACGGCACGCACGTCGCGGGTATCATCACCGGGCGCGCACCGGAGCTGCCGGTTGTGGTTCTCGAGCGCGAAGCCGCAATCGACCTGCAGCATCTGGACGACGATGCACTGGCGAGAAGGAAAGAGACGAAAGAAAGGACCGTATCGCCGCGGGAGCGGGCTCGTTTTCACGGCGTCGCCCAGGACTGCCGCATCGTGAGCCTGCGCGTACTGGACGAAAACGGCGAGGGCCGGTCGAGCGACGTAATTCGCGCGCTCGAGTATGTCCGCGAAACTCTGAACGACAATCCGAAGATGCTGCGGGTGCATGGCGTGAATCTCAGCGTCGGCTATGAGTTCGATGCGGAGATGTTCGCCTGTGGCCAGAGTCCGCTCTGCAATGAAGTCAACCGTCTCGTCCAGTCGGGCGTGGTCGTTGTGACCGCTGCGGGCAACACAGGGTACGGGACCGTTGCGGCACAGACTCGCGCGACCAAAGTAGGGCTTTCAAACACGATCAACGATCCCGGGAACGCGGAGTTCGCGATCACCGTCGGAGCGACGCACCGCGAGGCGCCGCACACCTACGGCGTGTCCTACTTCTCATCGAAGGGGCCGACCGGCGACGGGCGTCTGAAGCCCGATATCGTCGCACCCGGAGAACGCATCATTTCCTGCGCTGCGGGAAAGAAACTGCAGAAGGCGCTCGATGAGCTGCACGTGTCGGGCAACCCCGCGCCAGATGCCGGCCCGGCTCAAACGGCGTGCGAAAAGGCGTACTATGTCGAAGATACGGGCACCAGCATGGCTGCGCCACATGTATCGGGCGCGATCGCGGCGTTCCTGTCCATCCGGCGAGAGTTCATCGGGCGACCGCTCGAAGTCAAACGGATCTTTCTCGAGAGCGCGATTCCGCTGGGACGCGAACGGTACTTCGAAGGTCACGGCCTGCTTGATCTCATGAAAGCCATTCAATCCGTTTGAGGAGTCTCATGGCGTTGCACGCGCAGTTCGAAATCGAGTTTCGCAGGGACGGCACCATACACGACGAGAACCAAATCGCAAAGCTGTTGGACGGCCTCGCCGGGGTGACCAATCTGGTCGTGGTTTCGCACGGGTGGAACAACGACAAAGGTGACGCAAGTGCGCTGTACGATGCGTTCGTCAGGAGCGTCGAAGAAATCGCCGCAGCCGGTATCGTTCCGGGAGCCCATGCGCGCAAACTCGGGCTGGTGCGAATCTACTGGCCGAGCAAGAGATTTGCGGACAGTGATCTCATCCCCGGCGGCGGTGCGGCGAGCGTGGCTGCGGCCGGGAAGGCCAGCAGCGAGTCTCTCGTCAGAGTGCTGGCCGAGTTGAGAAAGGACCCCGTTCTGCTCGGGGGCAGCGAGATTGACGATGCTCGCCGCGTGCACCTCGACCGCGCGCAGGCCCTCGCGGCTGACCTGGAACACTCGGCTGAGGCCCGCAGGGAGTTCGTGCAGTCGATCCGAGCCATTCTGAACCCCGACGAGAAGCATGCCGACGACGGTTCGTCGGAGTTCTTCACGATCGAACCCGACGCTCTGTTCCAGCGTCTCAGCGGGGACGTGAAGTTCACGCCGGCGGCAGCGAGCGGCGGCGCGACAGCAGTGGGCGGGGAAGGCGCGGCAGGTTTCATTGGCGACCTGGCCCAGGGTGCCACGGCCGCCGCGCGGCGAATCGCGAATTTCGCGACGTATTATCAGATGAAGACGCGAGCCGGAACGGTCGGCCGCACGGGCGTGGCGCTCGCACTGGCGCGCGTGCGTGAAAAGCGACCGGACCTGCCATTGAATCTCGTCGGCCACAGCTTTGGCGGCCGGCTCGTGACTGCAGCCGCCTCGACGCTCAAAGCAGGCAGCGAGGCCGTGACAATGATGCTCCTGCAGGCGGCGTTTTCCCATAACGGTCTGGCGGAGAGGTTCGACAAAACGAATGACGGCGCGTTCCGCACGGTCCTCCGCGACCGGCGCATCTCCGGGCCGCTGCTGATTACATACACGAAGAACGACCGGGCGGTGGGAATTGCATATCCGCTCGCGTCGCGCATCGCGAGAGACGCGGCGGCCGCGCTCGGAGACGAGAATGACCCGTATGGCGGCATCGGTCGAAACGGCGCGCAACACACGCCCGAGGCCGACTCCGGGGTCCTCGGTGATTTGGACGCGCAGTACGCCTTCAAACGGAACAAGGTGGTCAATCTGCGAGCGGACCGTTTCATCAGCAGCCATAGTGACGTGACGGGGCACCAGGTGGCGTACGCCTTCTGGCACGGTCTGATCGCGGGCAGTTGAATCGCCGTCGTCCCGCGTTACGGCGTCAGCCCGAAACACATGATCTTCGAGCCGACAGCCAGAGCCACGAACTGCTCTCCATCGACCGTATATGTCATCGGGGAGGTCTTGATCGTCGCGTTCAGAGGCAGTCGCCACAGCGTCTTACCATCGCGCTCATCCGCCGCGACGAAGTATCCGCTCGGGTCTCCGTAGAACAGAATCCCTCCGGCCGTGGCGAGCACGCCCGCCACTCTCTTGCCGTCTGTGGGCCCGACCTGCGGGATCTCCCAGACGATTTTTCCGGTCTCTATGTCGAGCGCGCGCAAATACTTCTTTCCGGGCTCCTCGCGCGGACGCTCGGTCTTCCAGCTGCCTGGAGAGAGTTGGATCGAGCATTTCTCGAGCGCCATGACATAATACAGGCGGGTCACGGGGCTGAATGCGGTTCCATTCCAGTTAGTCGCCGTATCGGGACAGGTTACGCCACGCTCGGGCAGGACCACGGGCCGGCCATCAGGACCGATTCCGCTCGCCCAGGTCATTCGGCGTGTGAATTTCTCCGCCAGCAGCAGGCGCCCGTCTGTGCGATCGAAAACATAGAAAAACCCGTTTCGGTCGGCATGCAGGAGCAGTTTTCGGTCCTGCCCGCGAAACTTCGCGTTGACCAGGACGTTCGGCTCCGTCGCATCCCAGTCGTGAGTGTCGTGCGGGGTGAACTGGTAAAACCATTTCAGCTTGCCGCTGCCGGGATCGAGCGCCAGCACGCAATTCGTGAACAGGTTGTCACCGCCTCGCTCGCGATCATCGGAATCGGGCCATGGATTGCCGGTGGACCAGTACAGCGTGTCTGTCTCCGGATCATAGGAACCGGTAAGCCAGGTGGCCCCGCCACCGTAGGTCACAGCGGTTCCCTTCCAGGTCTCAAAACCCGGATCGCCTTTGGCGGGAACGGTCCAGTGCCGCCATACGCGTTCGCCCGTCTGTCCTCTGTAGGCAGCAAGAAACCCACGAATCCCCCAGTCACCTCCGGAAACGCCGGCGATGACCATATCTCTGACCACGAGAGGCGCCACGGTTCCGCCGTATTCTTGCGGTTCATCCGGCATCACGACTTCCCACACCAGCCGGCCCGTGATTCTGTTCAGAGCGATGAGATGCGCGTTGTCGGTCACCATGAATACGTTGTCACCCAGAATGGCGGGGCCGCGATTGGTCCCCAGTGATGCGTCTGAAACGAGACCCGGTGTGCGTGGGCGCGAGTAGTGCCAAATCTGCTGGCCTGTGTGCGCGTCGAGCGCAAACGCCTGATTTGGACCCGTGACGTACATGATGCCGTCGGCAACGAGCGGAACCGTCTCCAGACCGAAGTAACGCATGTTTTCGCGATAGTAAGGTGTATCGGGCAGGAACTGCGACCATAGCGGAATTGAAAAGGTCCACTTCAGGCCGAGCCTTTTCACATTCGCCGCGCTGATTTTTCTGAGTTCGCTGTATCTGTTACCACTGAGGTTACCGTTGTAAGTCAGCCAGTCCCCCGGCTTCGCACTTACAATTCGCGAGAAGCCAATTCCACCTTCGTGGCGGGCGCGATGTGATACAAGGACGCCCGGTTGTACGCCCGTGAGCCGGCTGAGAAACGCGACCAGGTTCTGCAGCTCATCGGCCGTGGCCTTCACGGGTTTCATCGCCGATTGTTCCTCCGGGGTGATACCGAACACCTGTTCGAGTGAGAGCAGGTGAAAGAC
>DASSSG010000502.1:0-6039 GCA_035708545.1 Bryobacteraceae bacterium
CGCCATGGGCGAGAACTGTGAAGCGCTCGCGAAAGAGTGGTGCAAACAGAAGAAGATCTTTTTCGTTCACTTCCGCGATATCGAGGGCACGCGCGAGGCTTTCCGCGAGACGTTTCACGACAACGGCCAGACCGACATGGCGAGAATGCTGCGCGTGTATCACGAGGCCGGCTTCGACGGACCCATGCGGCCGGATCACGCGCCGACGCTCGACGAGGAGACGAACGATCGCCCCGGTTACGCCATTCAGGGCAAGATATTCGCGATTGGCTACATGAAAGGCATCCTCGACGGCATGCGCATTCCGTATGCTTGAGCCCGGCTGAGCGTTTTCGGCTGCGGCCTGCCCTTCTGTGACAGAATAAAAAGTTCCACCCCAATTCACACCAGAAGGACAGCTCACATACATGGAAATAGCCAAAGTTGTCGGCAGGGAGATACTGGACTCCCGCGGGAATCCGACGGTCGAGGCCGATGTATTCCTCGCCGACGGGAGCATGGGGCGCGCGGCGGTGCCGTCCGGCGCGTCCACAGGCGAGCATGAAGCGGTCGAGCTTCGCGATGGCGAGAAGAACCGCTATCTCGGCAAAGGCACGCGGAAATCCGCGGGTTACATCGGAAGCGACATCGCACCGGCGATCATCGGCATGAGTGCGTTCGATCAGGCAGCGATCGATCGCAGGATGATCGAGGTCGACGGCACGCCGAACAAGGGCCGCATCGGAGCGAACGCCATCCTCGCCGTGTCCATGGCGACCGCGCGCGCAGCGGCCACCTCGCAGATGACACCCTTGTATCGATATCTGGGCGGCGTTCACGCGCATCTGCTGCCGGTCCCGATGATGAACATCCTCAACGGCGGCGCACACGCCGACAACTCGGTCGACCCGCAGGAATTCATGATTGCGCCGTACGGCGCGGACCGCTTCAGCGAAGCATTGCGCATGGGCGCGGAGGTCTTCCACACGCTCAAGGGTGTGCTGAAGAAGCGAGGTTACTCGACGGCAGTCGGCGATGAGGGCGGCTTCGCTCCCAACCTGAAGTCGAACGAGGAAGCGCTCGAGGTCGTGATGGAAGCGATCACCCAAGCGGGCTATAAGCCGGGAGCTCAGATCGGCATTGCGCTCGATCCCGCCGCGAGCGAGTTCTACGATAAAGGCAGGAAAAAGTACGTATTCAAAAAGTCCGACAAAAGCGAGCGGACGAGCGACCAGATGATCGCGTTCTGGAGCGACTGGGTGCGGCAGTATCCGATCGTGTCTATTGAAGACGGCATGGCCGAGGATGACTGGGAAGGCTGGAAGAAGCTGACCGGCGAACTCGGTGGGCGCATCCAGCTTGTCGGCGACGATCTGTTCGTCACTAATACCGAGCGCCTCGCGATGGGCATCGAGCGCGGCGTGGCAAATTCGATTCTGGTGAAGGTAAATCAGATCGGAAGCCTGACGGAAACGCTCGAAGCCATGAACATGGCCTTCGACGCGGGCTACACCTGCATGGTGTCGCACCGATCCGGCGAAACCGAAGACGCGTTTATCGCGGACCTCGCGGTGGCGACCGGCGCGGGCCAGATCAAGACAGGCTCGGCCAGTCGAACCGATCGCATCGCCAAATACAATCAGCTGCTCCGGATCGAGGAAGAACTGGGGGCCAGTGCCCGGTATGCCGGGCGCAGGGCATTCCGGCAGCCGAGGCGCGAAGGAGCGTCGGCTTGACCAGCAGGGTCGTTCTGGTGCGCCACGGCGAGAGCACCTGGAACGCGGAGAACCGTTTCACGGGCTGGACGGATGTCGATCTGTCCGACAAGGGCCGAGCGGAAGCGCAGAAAGGCGCGCGCGTCCTGAAGCAGGAAGGCTATACGTTCGATGTGGCCTACACGTCCGTGCTGAAGCGCGCGATTCGCACGCTGTGGTTCATTCAGGACGAGCTTGACCTGATGTGGATCCCCGTGCGCAATGCGTGGGAACTCAACGAACGCCACTACGGCGGCCTGCAGGGACTCAACAAGGCCGAGACTGCCGCGAAGTTCGGCGACGAGCAGGTGAAGATCTGGCGGCGCAGCTACGACACGCCGCCACCGCCACTCACCCCCGACGATCCGCGCTTCCCCGGCAACGACCCGCGCTATAAGAACGTCCCGCGCGAGAAGCTGCCGCTGACCGAATCGCTAAAGGAGACGGTCGCGCGCGCGGTGCCGTACTGGGAGCAGGTCATCGTGCCGGACGTGCGCGCCGGCAAGCGCGTCATCATCGCGGCCCACGGCAACAGCCTCCGCGCGCTCGTCAAGCATCTCGACCACATGAGCGAGGCTGACATTCTCGAGCTGAACATACCGACCGGCGTTCCGCTGGTCTATGAGTTCGACAAGAGCATGCGGCCCGTCCAACACTACTATCTCGGCGACCAGGCCGAGATCGCCGCCGCTATGGAGGCGGTCGCGAAGCAGGGCAAAGCGAAGAAGTAAGCGCGCCCGCGCTACTCCGCCATCGGCGGCGGCAGGAAATCGTAGTCGAGGATCATCTTCTCCTGCAAGGCCATCATCAGCTCGCGTTGTGTCTGGGCGGTTTCAGCGCGGCCCGCAACGTTGTCGAGCTCGCCGGGGTCATTGTCGAGATCGTAGAGCTCGAACACCGGGCGCGGCCGCCCGAAGTAAGCGCTGTCGTGCTTTGAGCTCAGCTTTCCCTCCGCGTGTGCAGCGACCATTTGCTGCCATGCGGGATCGCGCGCGCTGTCGACGGGCTGGTACTCCATATGCGGCGTGCAGTTGTAGATCAGCTTCCAGCGATCGCTGCGCGCGCAGCGCGACAGGTCGAATCCGGCTGCTTTCGTATTCGGGCCGAACGGCGAGTTGCCATGGTGCAGCCGCGCGGCGAAGATGTGCCTGCGCGGCTCGTACGCCGCGCCCGTCAGCAGCGGCAGGAAGCTCCGGCCCGATATCTCGCGGGGCGGCTTTGCGCCGGCAGCTTCGATTAGTGTCGGCGCGAGGTCCTCGCCCGAGATCAGCGCGCGCGTCGACCCGCCCGCCTTCACCCTGCCTGGCCAGCGCGCGATCAGCGGGACATTCAGTCCAGGATCGTAGAGTGAGCCCTTGCCGTGCGGGAACGCGAGGCCGTTGTCGCCACAGAACACGACCAGGGTGTTCTCCTCGGCGCCACTGCGGCGCAGGACGCCGATCGCCTGTTCGAAGAGGCTGTCCATGTGCTCGACCTCGGCGCCGTAACGCGCGAGATCCTCGCGCACGCCGGGCAGATCGGGGAGGTATGGCGGCACTTCGACCGCGGCCGGGTCGATCTTCCGAATCTGCATATCCCAGGGGTGGTGCGGATCGCTGTAGTTGATCCAGAAGAACCACGGTTTGCCCGGCGGCGCCTTGCTCAGGAACTCCTGGAACCTCGCCTGGGTCTGTCCCTGCGGCGAGGTGTCGAGGTAGTCGATACGGCGCTGCCACGTGCGCAGGCCGTGCGTCTCATAAATCGCCTGGGTGACGGCGCCGGCCTTGATTACGCCGTCGAGGTGGAAATAGCGGCCGCACACGCCGGTATAGTAGCCGGCGGCGCGCAGCACCTCGGGAAGAGTCGCGACATTTGGCGGCAGCGGCGAGTTGAACCGGCCCATCCGAACCGCCACGGGCGAGCGGCCGGTCATGAGCGCCGTCCGCGAAGGCACGCACTGCGGGGCGGACGTGAACATGCGATCGAAGCGCATGCCCTCACGCGCGAATCGATCGACATTGGGTGTCGAGAGCCACTTTGCGCCGTACGCTCCGAGGAACGGGACACTATGGTCGTCGGAAAGGATGAAGAGAAGGTTCGTGCGCTTCGCATCGCGTTGCAGGAATGCGGGCGCCGCGGCGCCGGCCAGCGCCGACCGTCGGGTAATTTTCACTCGTGACCTCCCGCCGGCCGACGCTGGCCCGTACACTCACGTGCGGAACCGGATCGATTGCACCATCTGCTCGAAGGCCGGCTGAATCTGCGCCCAAGCACGATCAGGCGCGACAAACACCATGTAGAATATCCCCTCCGGACGCGCGACGGTGAGCAGGAAATCGCGCTCGGGGCCGCCGAACGGGGAAGCGCTGACGAGCTCAGTCATGAGGCCCGCAAACCCGGACACGTTCACGCGGCCTGGGTTCCGGGCGACCTGCATGTTCGGGTTGCTTTGCTGCAGGACCTGCACCAGCTCGCCGGTAGCTTCGCGCAGGTTGCGCGCCTGGACAGGGCGGTAATAGCTCAGAATCGCGCCGTAGCCGACCGAGACGCGGCCCATCGAATCCTGCACGAAGCCCTGACGCGGACCGATGGCTACCGTGCCGCTCTGGTTATCCGAGAAGGCCTCCCATTCCGCAGGGTAGGCAAGGGCGAAGGTGCCGCCCGTCAGTTCTCGGAATCCGCCGGACGGTGTTGCCATCGGCGGCGGCTGCGTGCGCGCTCGCTGCACGTTGCGGTCGGGAGCGGGAAGACGCGCAACCACCTGCTTGATGCGCGAGAACTGTCCGGTGTCGCTCGCATACTCGGCGCGAGGGAAGGTCATGATTTCGGCCTGCACATTCCTGATGCGATTGCCGGGGTTGGGGTGATCTGAGAGAAACTCCGGCGCGCGCGATCCGCCTTCGGCCTCGAGCTTCTCGAAGAAGCGTGCCATCTCGACAGGGTTGTAGCCGGCACGGGCCATGATCTTCGCCCCGAGCGCGTCGGCTTCAGATTCGGCGCGCCGGGAATAACGCAGCACGAGCGCGTTCAAGCCAAGCCCGACGCCGATCTGCCCGAGCTGGCCGCCAACGCCCTGACCGAGCACGGCGCCGGCGATGGCGGCGGGCAGTTGCAGCAGGTTGGCTTTCGATGCCTGGCTGGTGCCGTGGCGGAGGGCAACATGCGCGATCTCATGAGCCATGACACCGGCGACCTGAGCCTCGTTCTCTGCGGCCTGGATCAGGCCCGAGTGAATGAATACGGGCCCGCCGGGCAGCGCGAAGGCATTAATGCTCGGGTCGTTGGTGAGCGTGAACTCGTATGGGAAGTTCCCCGCTTCGGGCGTGCTCGCGAGCTTTTGGCCAATGGTGCGGATGTAATCCTGCAGTGCCAGGTCGCGAACGATATCGACCTGCTGCCGAACCTGAGCGGCAGCCTGACGGCCGAGCTCAATGTCCTGTTCTGGCGAGTACAGGTTGTAACCCGGCCGGATGGGGTCGCCGGGTTTGCGCGATGCGCAGGAAGCAGCGAGAAGTACGGCGATTATGAACGAAAGGCGACGTTGCATGTTCGGCCCCGCTCAGGGGGACTCGCAACGCCGCCCGTATGTTTCGGATGTGGTGAGCTTTACTCTTCTTCGCGGCCGGATGCGCCCTGAATCTGTCCCAGGATGTCATCGGTAAGGCCGTATTCCGCCTTCATCGCCTTCAGGTTTTCGGTCGCCTGGCCCTGTACGGCGCTGGCGATTCTGGTGCACTCGGTGGTGAACTTCACCGCGTCATGAATGCGAACGCGATCACCTGCCTCGGCGAGCTTGTAGTTCACATAGCCGAGATGATACAAAGCGCCGGCAATCATATCCGCGTCTTTGATGTGGGAGAGCGCGTTGCGCAGGTGTCTGTCAGCCGACGCGAACTTCTCCTGAGTGCTCAGGATCAGGCCCACCATCCAGCTCGTCTGGCCGACGAGCTCACGTTTGCGGCGGTTCCAGTCGGCATCGCTCATCTCTTCCGGTTTTGTTCCCTTTTCGAGCAGCTCGAGCACCTTCAGGCCGTAGGTCACGACCTTGTCGGGCGCCGTGCGGCGCTGCATGTAGTAGGCCGCGGCCATGTAGAGCTGATCCACCTGATACTTGCCGGCAGCGAAGGCCGCATCAACCGACCGGACAGCTTCTTCTACATCTACCTGGCGGACCACAACAGCCTGCGACGTCCGCATCTGGGCGAGGTACTCACTTTTCGGGTTCCGCTGCTCGAGCGCCTCGACGAGCTCGCTCTTCAGGCGCGAGTCTTTCGACGTCACGGCTGCATAGTAGAGCGAGTACTCCGTGTAAGTATCGACCTGTTTG
>DASSSG010000503.1:0-3433 GCA_035708545.1 Bryobacteraceae bacterium
GAGCTCCCGCGACCACTCGGAGATCGACGGGTGAATATTGCGCTGCGTGAGCGTCGCCCGGTATTCATCCAGGATCGCGGGGGTGACGGTAAAGTCCGGGGGAATCGTGCGGTTGCGCTGGATGTAGTCCGTGGCGAAAGAAGACAGTGAGCCGCTCAGCTCGAGCACGGCGCGCAGGCGTGTGGAAGGCTCGGGAGTAATCACGCGATCGGGCTGGATGCCGCCCTGCTGATCCGGGTGCTCGCGCTCGACTGCGGCGCTGAGCTGGCCCGTGACGCGCCGCTGAATCGAGCGCCCCGACGGCGTGTAATAGAAGGCGGTAGTCAGCG
This sequence comes from Bryobacteraceae bacterium, assembly GCA_035708545.1. Taxonomy (GTDB): domain Bacteria; phylum Acidobacteriota; class Terriglobia; order Bryobacterales; family Bryobacteraceae; genus DASSSG01. Next base: position 330 of record DASSSG010000503.1, read on the forward strand.
CGAGCCCGGTCCCTGAAGATAGTGGAAACACGCTCTGGACGAGACCCTTTCCGAAGCTGCGTTCGCCCACGATGATGCCACGCTTGTGATCCTGAATCGCGCCGGCTACGATCTCCGACCCACTCGCCGATTTCTCATTGATCAGCACGGCGACCCGAAAGTCGTACGCCTGCAGGCCCGCGGGCACGGTGATGTCCTGATCCTTCACGGAGCGGCCGCGGACGCTCACGAGCTTGTGCCCAGCGGGGAGAAACAATGCCGCGGTCTCGAGCGCGGCCGGCATGAGGCCTCCTGGGTTATTGCGAAGATCGAGAATCAGCGCGCGGAGCGAGGCGCCGCCCAGTTTCTCGACAGCTTCGCGAATATCCCTGCCGGTGTTCGCATCGAAGCTCCCGACCCGCAGATAGCCGATCTCGGGCCGGACGTGGAACGCGCGCTCGACGCTGGGGGCCTGCACGTCCTCCGGCGTCATTGTGAATTGCAGCAGCCGCGCGTTTCCGTGCCGCCGCACGTCCAGCCGGGCCGGCTGTTGACGCGCCTGGGTGAGCAGCTGCACCAGCTGGTCGACGTCGAGCTGATACAGTGGGATACCGTTAATCGCGAGGATTTCGTCGCCGGGACTGAGACCCGAGCGCTCCGAGGGCGTGCCGGGCATCGTCTGGAGAATCGTCACCCGCCCCGGCAGCAGCGAAACCACGGTACCGAACCCCTTGCGAGTGCTCTTCTCCAGCTCACGAAGCTGCTGGAACTGAGCGGGGTCGAAGAAGACCGAGTGCGGGTCGAGGCTGCGAAGCATGCCGGGAATCGCGCCCTCGTAGAAGGCCCGCTCAGGCGCGATCGGATCGGCCGACTGGGACTCCACGGCTGCATACACGCTGACGATCCTGCGGATAGCTTCGTCGAGATCTTCTTCTTTAAGCGGCGCAGCGAACAGCGGAAGCGCGGCCGCTATGGCTGCGAGCAGCCGACGTCTGCGGAAGAGCACTACAGTTTCAGTGTAACCGTGGGCTGTTGCGCGAGCGGTTCAGCAGCACTTCGCGCGCGTATACTTTGCGCGCAGACGCTCGTCGCTGAACCGCCTCCATTCGGCCGCCGAATGGAGGCGGTGGTGTGCGCGAAGATGGCGCGCGTAGGCATTTTCATCAGCAAGCTCTCGCGCCAGGCCAATAAGAATTCGGAACAGCGCCCTCATATCTCCTCCGGCCGCAGTTGCGACAGTACGAATGGTGTCTCGGTCGAGCGCGCCTGCCGGGTGCCGCGGAGAACGCCAGCCCAGACGCGAATCGAATCGATCAGGATTGTCGTGACGAGGACCACGAAGATCGCGCACACGACGGCGTCGAGCCGCGCATTGAAGATCTGCGCGTTGATGGCGGCGATTTGGGCGGAGGTCTGCCCACCGGCCGCGAGAGCGCGTTCGAGCTGGTCCGCCTGCGCGAGAAAGCCGATACGAGGCGCAGGCGAAAACAGCTTCTGCCAGGAAGCCGTGTATGTCACCACGACCAGCCACGAGAGGGGCAGACACGTGATCCACATGAACCGCGCGCCATGCATCTTGACCAGAATCGTGGTTGCGACGCAGAGCGCGATGGCGGCCAGCAGCTGATTCGCAATGCCGAAAAGGGGCCAGAGCGAATTAATGCCGCCGAGCGGATCGCGCACGCCCTGATACAGAAAGTAGCCCCAGGCGAGGACGATCCCGGCGCTCGTCAGGATGACGCCGGGCATCCAGCTGGTCTCACCGAGCTTCCGGTGCACATGTCCGAGCAGGTCCTGGAGCATGAAGCGGCCTACGCGCGTGCCGGCGTCGATGATCGTCAGGATGAAGAGCGCCTCGAACATGATGGCGAAGTGATACCAGAAACCGAGAATGGCGCGGCCGCCGCCGCTCGAGGCAAAGATGTGCGCCATCCCCAGAGCCAATGAGGGCGCGCCCCCGGTCCGGTAAAACAGCGAGTTCTCTCCTACATCTGTCGCGAGGGCGGTCATTTCGGCGGTGCTGACCGGGTAGTTCCAGGAGCTGATCGTCGCGACGGCGGCTTCGGGTGTTGCGCCCACTACCCCAGCCGGCGAGTTCACGGCGAAATAGACGCCCGGCTGCAGCGCGCAGGCCGCGATCAGCGCCATAATGCCAACAAAGCTCTCGAGGGCCATCGAACCGTAACCGACAGGCCACGCGTGCCACTCCTTGCCGATCATCTTCGGCGTGGTGCCGCTCGAAATCAGCGAGTGGAAACCGGAGATAGCCCCGCACGCGATCGTGATGAAGCAAAACGGAAAGATCTTGCCCGCGAAGATTGGGCCGTCTCCGTCCGTGAAGCGAGTAAAGGCGGGGAGGTTCAGGTCGGGGCGGACGAACACGATCCCGATCGCCAGCATGAAGACCACACCGAGTTTCACGAACGTGCTCAGGTAGTCGCGCGGCGCGAGCAGGAGCCATACGGGAAGCGCGCTGGCGAAGAAGCCATAGATGATGACGGCAAGAGCAAGTGCGACGCCGGAGAGCGTGAACACCGGCGCGAGTGTGGGATTCTGCGACACCCACTGCCCGCCAAAGATACTGAGCACAACGAGCGCGAACCCGATGACGGAGCACTCGAGCACCTTGCCCGGCCGCCAGTAACGCAGGTAGAGGCCCATAAAGACGGCGATGGGCATGGTCGCGGCTATCGTGAAGGTCCCCCACGGGCTGTCCCTGAGGGCATTGACCACCACGAGCGCGATCACCGCGAGCAGGATGATCATGATCAACAGTACGGTTAACAGTGCGGTCAGCCCGCCTACTTTCCCGATCTCCTCGCGCGCCATCTGGCCCAGAGACTTGCCGTCGCGCCGCATCGAGCAGAAGAGAATCACGAAATCCTGCACACACCCGCCCAGTACGGCGCCCAAGATGATCCACAAGGTGCCGGGAAGGTAGCCGAACTGGGCCGCGAGGGTCGGGCCGACGAGCGGGCCGGGTCCGGCGATCGCCGCAAAGTGATGCCCGAACAGAATCCATTTGTTCGTAGGCTCGAAATCATGGCCGTTGCGGAGGCGTTCGGCGGGAGTGGCCCGGCTGTCATCGAGAGCCATCACCCGCGCGGCGATGAATCTGGCGTAAA
>DASSSG010000504.1:0-4076 GCA_035708545.1 Bryobacteraceae bacterium
TCAACGCGAGTGTACGTTCTGGCCGTTGCTCCGGCGGCGGGAGCGGTTCTTTCTCGAGCGCGGCATGCGGCCGCGATGCGCGATTTCCGGTCCGCGGGGTAGTTCGTTTCGGGCCGGCAATATCATCAGCGCTTTTGAAGCCGCAACGGCGCCGCGCCGGCTGATTCCGGCACTCTTCACCGGCCTGCGAGAGAGCTCCGAGCGGGCATTGCGATCCACCTGGCTCGTTGCGACAAGTCGCGGAATCGACCGTATTCGGAACAAGATCGATCAGTTGCCTTTGGGGAAGGTCAGGTTCCGGATCGCCCGTATCCGCTCAGAATCAGCGGAGCCTGGGCTCTCAGGCAAGATCTGTTGAGGGAATACCTGGCGTCGTCACGCCAGATCGAAACTCACATCAGCGACTAACAGCCAAGTGGCCGGTGTTGGATGCGGGCCAACGTGTTTGCCGACCGGGTATCATTGCAAAGGTGCAATCGAACCGCAGATGCGCGGATGGTAGTCTCCCATGCTGATTATTTTTGGGGGACTGCCAGGCGTCGGAAAGACCGTGATAGCAGCCGAATTGGCTCGCCGCATCGGAGCCGTACACCTCCGTATCGATTCGATTGAGCAACCACTTCGGGCCTTCGTCGGAATTGGTCAGCCGCTCAGGGATGTGGGTTACCGCGTCGGCTATGCAGTCGCCGAAGATAACCTCCGCATCGGCAGAACGGTAATTGCAGATTCCGTGAACCCTCTCCGAGTAACTCGCGACGCCTGGGCCGACGTGGCGCGCCGTGTCCAGGTCCGGGCGATTGAAATAGAGGTGAAATGTTCCGACCCGACCGAACATCGACGCAGGATTGAAATGCGATTCACCGACATTGCGGGTTTGGAGTTGCCGACCTGGGAAGAGGTCGTTAACCGGGAATACCATCCCTGGGACCGTGAACATGTCGTAATCGACACAGCGGAACAGACGGTGGAACAGAACGTCAGCGCAATCTGGTCATTGTTAGCTCTGTGATAACGCCTTTGGTCGTGGGATTACCAGTGAAATTACGCGCGCTGCGGGTATCGCGCCTGCCATAAGATCTGCGAGGTGAGCACCGCCCCCGGGTTGAAGGAATGGTGGTTACGTTCGGTTCACTATCCGAATCGCCGGCCATCCACAAGTTGAGCCGGATCAGGAACGACGAGTCGCCATTGAGACTGGGAAACCGGACCGGCGCGTGGTCAGGGTGCGCATCGGCGGTTGCCTGAAAACGCCCGAGTTTATGCCGCGGGAAAGGCCTCGGCCAGCGCACGCGAGCACGGCACTTTTTCAAGCTGCGCGTGAGTCAACCCGATGCGCGACATCGCCAAATGCAATCTGGCAACCGAGGGCAGGTCCTCCTCCGAGCAGGTCCAGAACTCGGTGACATACAAAACCGCCGAGAGCACATCGTCGGAGCGTTCCGGCGCGTGGTGCCAGCGCACGGCGAGCACCAGTTCGGGCGGAAACTTCCAGGCTCTGAGAATTTCTTCGCCGGCTTCGGCATGGTCGGCGCCGCATACAACGGCTTCTGTCACGCGCTGCGGGCAGCCGTGAGCGACGAGGCGGCGGCAGCGTGCCGTCGCGTCGGGATTGAGCACGGACATCGCGAGCGTGCCGATGTCATGCGTGAGCCCGGCGAGCAGCGCCTCACCGCGCGTGGCCACGCCGGTCAGCTCCGCAATGCGCGCGGCGACCTCAGCCGATTCGAGCGAATGCTTCCACGCGGGTTTCATCGCACGGGACCTGAACAGCGGTTTCAGCACGGCCGCGAGCAGCACGTCGCGCGCGACGGTGGTCCCGACGTAGTGGATCGCGTGTGCCAGCGTTTTGATCTCCGCCCGCGCGCCGAACCGCGCGGAATTGGCGGTGCTGAGCAGCTTGCCCGCGAGAACCGGGTCACTCGCTGCGATGCGTTCGATCCGGGCGTCGTCGACGTCGGCGCGAATCAGCGTCAGGAGGGCACGAACGGCTGCCGTGGGAAAAACCGGCAGCCGTCCCGCGACGCGCGCCAGCTCCTCGCGGGAGGCCCGCTGCAGGTTCTGGACCGCCGCGCACGAATAGGGATCTCGCTCATCCGGATTCTCCGCCGTGACTGCTGCATACGGTTCGCTCTCGAGTTGCTGGTCGAGCGCCTCGGCCATCTCGAGCACTTCGACGTATCGTCGCGTCTCGAGCCCGCCGGCGCCACGCTGGAAAGCATCGACGATCTCGACGAGGTCGCTCCTGAGCGGGGACAGCTCGCGTTCGGCCCGGGCTGCGTCGACGCCCGTGATATCGGCGAGCAGGCGTGCCATTCCGGGCGGTTGGAGTAAGGCTGCCGGGACCTCGTGATACTCCACGGCATCGCGCAGGAGATCAAGCTCACGCCTGTGAAATCCCAGCGATGAACCGAGCTCGAGCGCAAACGCCGTGACGCGCCGCTTGTGCTCGGCACAGGAGTCCCCGCCTGCAGTTCTGGTTGGCACGCTGCTCTTATCGGCATGAACAGGACGAATTTGAGCAGCGTACTACCGCGTTGTTGTGGGCGAGGCCGAAGCCGTGCTCGGCGTATATCCGCCGGCGTCGCGGAGGGCACGCCCGAACGCATCCAGAAAGGACCGTACGCCCTCGGCCGTCGCCACCGGACCCATCAGACCGACGCGGAAGATCTTTCCGGCGAGCGGTCCAAAGCCGCCGGCGATTTCGATGCTGTCGCGCTCGAGCAGATGCCTGCGCACGGCTGGCTCATCAACACCCTGCGGCACGCGCGGCGTATTCAGGTTCCACAGCCGCCTGCCTTCGGGCACGAGCATCCGCATGCCCAGGGCTTCGAAGCCGCGCACGAGCTCGAGATGGTGGCGCCGGTGGCGTTCCCAGCGCCGCTCGAGTCCTTCTTCCTCAATGGCGGCGAGCGCCTCGCGGAGCGCGTACAGGAGCGAGCTCGAAGCCGTGTGATGGTATTTGCGCCCGTCATAGTAGTCCTCGAGCAGCTTCAGATCGAGATAAAAGCTGTCAACCGGCCGCCTGCGCGCGCGTATGCGCTCGAGCGCGCGGCCGGAGACGGTGATGGGCGAGAGCCCAGGGGGGCAGCTCAATCCTTTTTGCGTGCAGCTGTAGGCAAAGTCTATGCCGTTCTTGTCCACCTCGGCGGGCATGGCGCCGAGGGACGTCACGCAATCGCCGATTACGATTGCTTCCACCTCGTGCGCCGCGTCGCAGATGGTTTTGCCTGGTGTGTACAGGCCTGTCGATGTCTCCGCCTGCACGAACGCGACAATGCGCGGCCGCTCGCGCATGATGAACTGGCGAGCTTCCTCATCGCTGACGGCTTCGCCCCAGGGTTTCTCGAAGCGCACAACTTCGCCGCCGTGCCGTCGCGCCATATCCGCGAGGCGCTCGCAGAAGTAACCGCAGACGAAGACGGCGACCTTGTCGCCAGGCTCGATGAGGTTCGCGACCGCCGCTTCCATGCCCGCGGTTCCGGTGCCGGAAACCGCGAGCGTCATCCGGTTGGACGTGCCGAACACGCGGCGCAGCCCGGCGCGAACTGCCTCCGCGACTTCGAAGAAGAACGGATCGAGATGCCCGACCACGGGTTGCGCAAGCGCCTGATAGACCCGCGCCTCGACCATCGACGGACCGGGCCCGTAGAGGAGCCGTTTCGGTGCGGTGAGCATGACTACGCCCGAATGGTAACAACGGCGCTATGCGGCACGGTGATCAGAACGGAGTAGTCTGAGTATTTATGACGTTCCGATTCATCCGCCGGAACGTACTGTATTCACTGACCATAATTCTGCTCGTCGGGGCAGGAATCGGCGCGAGCACCGTCATCTTCACCGCGATCGAAGCGTTCCTGCTGAGACCGCTTCCCGTCGCGAGACCGGGGCAACTCGCGCGTCTCGGCGTGGAGGCGTCCGCAACGCACGTGACCTTTGACCACAGCAGCGCCTATGCGCGCGTGCTCGCGGAACTCGGCCGCTCGTTCGATTCGGTGTTCACGTTCTTTCCGCTCGATACCGCGTTCATCGCGGGCAGGCATACCGAGACAGTCACGTGCGAAATGGTGTCGGACAAC
>DASSSG010000505.1:0-2438 GCA_035708545.1 Bryobacteraceae bacterium
ATCGCCGTGTTCGGGTTGATTGCCGTGCGGAGTTGCTCGGCAGTTTGCACTTCAACAATCCGCGCGCCCGCCGCACGGCAGGCGTGATCGAAGCCCATGCGGTGCTCGCGAACCATGATGACTTCGTTCTTCATGCCGGTCGTATCCGGGATGCGGCGGATTCTGTCCGGATCCCTGCCTGCAATGCACGCGGCGGTGGCGAGCAGAATACCGCCGGCAGCGCCAGAGGTCACCATGGCCGCGGGCACGTCAAGAAGCCTGGCGATCCTGGCGCCCGCGGCATGCTGCAGGTCAATGAGAGGGACGAAGTATTTCGCGGCTTCGACCATTGCGGCCGATGTCTGCGCTGTCATCAAAGAACCGGTCAGGGTCGTGTAGGTACCGGCAGCGTTAATCAGGGGACGGACGCCGAGCCGGCGGTAGATGTCGCCGTGGAGGGCCGCGAGCTGGGCGGCATGGGCTCGCCGCGGCAGAACGGCCGCTGCGAAGGGGCTGAGGAGGAGATTTCGGCGATTCAGCATGTGAGCTTCCGTGATGATAATGCAGTTTTCATGAAAGCGGCATGCTGGAGTGGTGTCTCGGATACCGCTTGCTTACGCGCGCGGCTCGGAGCCATTGGTCTGAGCCGCGACCGGAGCGGTTGTCAATTATTACGCGGGCGCACGCTGCGAGTGTGTCGCATGGCCGCGCTACGAATAGAGCATGCGCAAACTCCTTCTCGCCTTTGCGGTCCTCTCATGGGCAGCCAGGGCCGAGGTTCGCATTCTTACGCTCCGGCAGGCGATCGAGCGCGCCGTCAACCAGCACCCCGACGTCGTCATCGCACGCCTGAACGAACAGATCGCAGGTGAAAACATCCGCGTCGCGCGCGGCCCTTTCAATCCGCGAGTGATCGTCGGCAGCGGCGCCGCCTGGTCGAGCGGCTTTCCAATGAGCATCGAAGGCTCGGCTCCCGCAATCGTGCAGGCGCGCGCCATTCAGTCGATCTACAACCGGCCGCTCAGTTTCCGTGTGGCCGCCGCGCGCGAAGAGGCCCGCGGGGCTGCTATTGACAGTTCGGCACGGCGCGCGGAGGTGGCGCATCGCACGGCCACTCTGTACCTGGAGGCCGATCGCGCGCGACGTCAGGCCGATCTCGCGACTAAGCAGGTCGAGTCGCTCGAACGGGTTGCCGAAGTCGTGCGAGCCCGCGTCAGCGAGGGCAGGGAGCTCGATATCGAGAACCGAAGGTCCGCCCTCAGTCTCGGCCAGGCGCGGCAACGCGCGCTGACTTTCCGAGCGGATCAGGACAACGCGGAAGCGAATCTCGCCGTGGCGCTGGGGTTCGGGCCTGACGATCGTGTGCGTCCCGCATCTGACGATCAATCCGTGCCGGCGCCACAACGCAGCGAGGAACAATGCGTCGAGGAGGCGCTTGCGAGCAGCGCGGAAATCCGCCGGCTGGAGGCTTCGCTGCGGGCGAAAGCGCTGGAGCTCGAGTCGGCGAAATCGGCGCGCTGGCCGCAATTCGATCTCGTCGCGCAGTACGGGCTGTTCGCGAAATTCCAGAAATACGAGGAGTTCTTCCGGCGGTTCGAGAGGCACAACGGGCAGCTCGGCATATCACTGGCGCTTCCGATTCTTCCTGGCGGGTCGGCGAACGCCGAAGCCGCCCGGACGAACCTGGAAATGCAGCGCATGAGAACCGAACTCAATGTTATTCGCGAACGCATTGCACTGGACACGCGGCGCCGTTACGCGGAACAGCGCACTGCCGAGTCCGCGCGCGACGTAGCTCGGCTGGATCTCGAGGTCGCGCGCGAACAGCTCGGCATCGTGCTTGCGCAGTCCGAAGAAGGCCGGGCCGGGCTGCGACAGGTCGAAGAGGCGCGCACGACCGAATCTGCCCGCTGGATCGCTTATTACGATGCGCAGCACGCTGTCGAGCAGGCGCGCCTGAATCTGCTTCGGCAAACGGGTGACATTCTGGCCGTACTGCAATGATCCGTGCTGTGTGTTGAAGGCTGCCCATCCCATGAATAAGCTCGGCCGGGTCTGACGCAGCGCGCGGTTTGCGTATTTATTCAGTTGTCAAGGATCGTTGGGCGCGAGGGCGCCTCGTTTCCGGGGCTGCTCAGGCCGCCATCTTGCCGGTTGCAGTGGACGAAACGGCGCCGGAGCCGGGCTGCTCGGCGCCTGCGGGCTCGGGCTGCGAAACGAAGCCAGTTGCAGGCGCGGCGGGTGGCGGCGCGGCCGGGCGCTGCGAAACGAAGCCGATTTCGGCCGGCCGGGGCGCCGGCGGGTTGGCGGCGATCGCCCTGAATGCGTTTTTCACGTCGCGCGCTTCCTTCTCGCGGGCGCGGCGTTCCTTCTGGAGCTTGCGGAGCTGCTCCATGGCGCGGTGGTAGCTGCGCTCGATCGTGACCTCGTAGCGGCGAATCTTCTCGAGGCTGCCTTCC
>DASSSG010000506.1:0-9563 GCA_035708545.1 Bryobacteraceae bacterium
ACATATTCTGAATCAGTATAGGACGAGCGCCGCGGCGCCCAAAACTCCTGACGGATCATGCAACTCAGACGGGATCACGGGCACTTCGCGTCGCAGTAAACGGCGCGTGCGGCGCCAGACCTGCTCGCGCACGGGCGCGAACAGCGCCTCGCCCGCCCGCGATATTTGTCCGCCGAGAATGACCACCTCGGGATCAAAGGCATGCACGAGGCCGGCGACAGCGCCGGCGAGAATACGAACCGCGCGGGTAACGACCTCGGATGCGACCACATCGCCCGCCGCTGCAGCCGCGAAGATCTGCTCACAACTCGGGGCATTGCCTGTTTTCAATACGGAGTCGCAGCCGCGGTGCAGCGCCGCGCGGGCGGCACCTTCAATGGCCCTCGCCGAGAACAGGCTTTCGAGGCAGCCATGATTGCCGCAGATGCAAAGCGGCCCGTCAGGATCAACCGTGATATGGCCGAGGTGCCCGGCGACTCCGCCGGTGCCGCGCAGCAGTTGACCCTCCGCGAGAACTGCGCCGCCAACGCCGGTGCCGAGTGTGAGCATTACCGCATTCCTGCGATCGCGAGCCGCGCCCCAGCGCATCTCGCCCGCCATCGCGACGCGCGCGTCGTTATCCGCTGCCACAACGGCGGCAACGTCCAGCAGATCGCGCAGCAGCGTGCCCTCCAGGAAAGAGGCAGCACCAGGCAACGAGTCGACGCGGGTCGTTTCTCGGTCAATGATGCCACGGCATCCGATTCCGACCCGCAGGGATGCGGAACCGTCTCCCACGTCGCGAACCAGAGCGCCGACAACATCGCGCATAGCTGCGAGCGTCAGCGGAGTCGCTGCGCTCGCGCTCGCGAGGATTCGCCCTGACGCATCCACGCGACCCGCCTTGATTGTGGTGCCGCCAATATCGAGTCCGACGACCGTCACGTCAGAGCTTCAGGTCCGCGCGCAGCCGCTCGGTGGAGCGCATCATCTCATCCCAGGTGACGACCCGTTTAGCGTAGGCAGCCATCCGGCCCAACACCCCGGTCAGCGTGCTCTCGACGCTCTCGGCGGCATTGTTCAGAGGTTTGCCCGCACGGATGCTCTCGACGAACGCGCGGACGTTAGCAATGGCTCCTGCGCGGAAGGTATCGTCCTTGTCGGCGCCGTTCCACGGCTTGTCCCCGGTGATGCGCACAAAGCCGTTATAGTGCGTATCGGCGGTTCCCTGTGACCCGTAAATTCGCGCACACAGATCGTTATATCCGCGTGTGAACTGGGCGGAACTGAAGTCGACCTTCACGTCATTCGGGTATGTGAAGTTGACGAGGAAGTGGTCCCAGCAGTCGCCTACATCGACCCGCGCCTTGCGGCCACCGGTGCCGAAGGCCGAAATCGGGTGCGCCTGCAGATACCAGTTGGCCATGTCGAGCACGTGGACGTTCTGCTCGACGATGATGTCGCCGGAAAGAACCTTGTCGAACACCCAATTGCGCAGCCGAGCTTCGGTTTCGGGCATCCCCGGTTTCGCCTGCGGATTGAGCCGGCTCGCGTGATAGTAGACGTGCCCGAGCACGGGCGCGCCAATTTCGCCGCGGTGGATGCGCGCGGCGGCTTCCTGAAACGGAGCCTGCGCGCGCGTTTGAAAATCGATAAGAAAGCTGAGCTTGCCGCGCGCTTTCTCGCCGCTCGCGAGGATGCTTTTGCAGCCCGGAACGTCGACTGCGACGGGCTTCGCAATGAACACATGCTTGCCGGCGCCCACGACGGCGGCGACCTGCTCGGGATGGAAATACGGCGGGCTGAGAACGGCAACCGCGTCGAGTTTCGAAGCAACGAGATCTTTGTAGGCCTCAAGGCCCACGTAGGCTTTGGCGTCCGGCGCGGCGAGCCGCGTCCGAACACCCTCGATGCGGTCCGCGAAGGGATCGTGCAGCCCGACAATGCGCGCACCCGTGAACTCCTTGAAGAAGCCGCCGATGAAACCGCCGCGTCCCCCGCAGCCGATAATCCCAACCTCGATGGCGGAGTTCGCCTGCGAGCCGAAGACGGTCTCGGGCTTGAGCACGAGCGCGGCCGTCGATCCGAGGAACGCACGCCGCGGTGTGTTGAGGTTCATGTGTAAGGCAACCATATCACTTACCCGCCCGGGCCGCACGTCCGGCGCGGCGCGCGAACTGCAGACCTGACCACGTCTCGTCGACGGCGCAGATCTTGTAATCGACCCAGCCAGCGGCGAGACCGAACTTCCGGACTTGAGCTTCGCCGAGATCCGTTGTGATCCTGGAGGTTTTCTTCGGCCACACGAGCCAGAGGCCACCGCTCTCCTGTACTGACGCTGCGGCAGCCGCGAATTTTTCGGCGAGCGACGCCGAAGACTGGACGAACAGCAGCACGCGATCGGCAGTACCGGCTCGGCGGCGCACGCGGACGCCTTCGGGCAGGGGCTCGAGTTTCGTTTCGAACCCGGGGGGCGCGCCCAGCAGCGCGACAGTGGTGTTCGGCTTTATGCCGAGCTTCCTGGGGAGCGGCGTTCCCGAATAACCCGCCATCGCGCCCGGCACCACTGGCTCAGCCGGTTTCGACCGCAGCGCCTTGCTGAGAGCCGGGCCGATGCGCGACCAGTCGGTGAATGTGGCATCGGGCAATAACGACTTCACCTTCGCGACCGCCTCCGGCGATCCACCCGCAAACACGATCGGCACGTTGCGGGTCGCCTTCCGGCGACGCAGCGCGCCGCCAACTTCGCGGCCATGCGAAGGCAGCCGGCCAAGATCGATGACGATCGCGTCCGGCGGATTGTCAGGAATCGCGAGCAGCTCGCGTGGATCCAGGGCCCCGAGCTCGGCATCAAAGCCTGCTTGCCGCAGAAGCTCGAGCCGCTCGCCTGCTTCTTCGTGCTTCCAGTGGATGAGAAGAACGCGCGCCATCGTGGGCCACATTGTACCCGAGATATACTGCGCGGTAGCGTTGGCATCGTAAGGAGGTATCCGTGGTGCTTACCAGGCGCGCATTGGGCAAGGTCAGTCTTGGCGGAGTTGCATCTCGCACGCTCCTCGCGCAGAGCAGTGTCCCGGTTGCAGTCCAGCTTTACTCGGTTCGCCAGATTGCAGCAAAGGATCTGCCGGGCGTGCTGGCGGAGGTCGCAAAGCTCGGCTACAAAGGCGTGGAGTTCGCCGGTTATCACGGGCACGAGGCTCCGGCCGTCCGGAAGATGCTGGATGAAAACGGGCTGAAGGTTGCCGGCACGCACATCGGGCTGGACATGCTGCTCGGCGACAACCTGCAGAAGACGCTCGAATTCAACAAGACGATCGGGAACAAGAACCTGATCGTCTCGAGCATGCCCCGGAAGTATTCCGCCTCGGCGGCCGGCTGGAAAGAAGCGGCGCAGGTGTTCAACGAGATTTCCGATAAGGTTCGGCCGCAGGGTTTCACCGTTGGCTATCACAATCACACGCAGGAGTTCCAGTTAGTTGAGGGACAGACGCCATTTGAGATATTTTTCGGCACGGCGAAGCCGGCCGTGAAGGTGCAGCTCGACGTCGGTCACGCGAAGCGCGCCGGAGCCGATCCGGTCCAGGTCATCAACCGCTACAAGGGGCGTGTGATCTCGATACATGTGAAGGAGTACTCGCCCGATAAACCGGAGCCAATTCTCGGCGAAGGCTCGATCGACTGGAAGGGTGTGTTCTCGGCGCTCGAACGGAACGGCGGTATCGAGTGGTACATCGTCGAAGAAGAAGGCAAGAGCTGTGTGGACTACAACTGCATTCAGACGGCCATCGGCCAGCTGAAGAAGATGGGGAAAGCATGATGGACAGGAGAACGTTCCTATTCGGAGGCGCGGCGGGGCTCGCGGCCGCCCAGCAGTTCGATACTCAGAAAAAGCGCCGCGTCGGCCTGATCGGGTCCGGGTGGTACGGAAAGGCCGACATCCTGCGGCTCGTGCAGGTGGCGCCGGTCGAAATCGTATCGCTGTGCGATGTCGATAAGCGCATGCTGGAAGCCGCGGCGGAAATGGTGGCTTCGCGGCAGGCGTCGAAGAAGAAACCGCGCACGTTCACCGATTACCGGGAGATGCTGCGAGAGAAAGATCTCGATATCGTCGAGATCGCCACGCCGGACCACTGGCACGCGCTGCCGGCCATCGAAGCGATCAAGACAGGCGCCGATCTTTATCTGCAGAAGCCGATCAGCGTGGACGTGATCGAAGGCCAGGCGATCCTAAATGCCGCGCACAAATACAAGCGCGTGGTGCAGGTGGGGACGCAGCGCCGCAGCACGCCGCACCTGATGGAGGCGCGGAACAATTTCATCCGGGAAGGCAAGCTCGGAAAGATCGCGCTGGTCGAGATTTACTGCTATTACCATATGCGCGCCCGCGAGAATCCGCCGGACACCGCGCCGCCGGAGTATCTGGATTACGAGATGTGGACGGGACCCGCGCCGATGCGGCCGTATAACTCTCTGGTGCATCCGCGGCGCTGGCGCGCTTTTATGGAATACGGCAACGGCATCGTGGGCGACATGTGCATCCACATGCTCGACATGGTGCGGTGGATGATGGACCTCGGCTGGCCGAAGAGCGTCTCCTCGGAGGGCGGCATTCTGGTCGACAAGAGCAGCAAAGCGAATATCACGGACACACAGACTGCCTCGTTCGATTTCGGCGACGTGAAGGTGATCTGGCAGCATCGCACCTGGGGCCATCCGCCCGATCCGAACTACCCGTGGGGAGCTACCTTCTATGGCGACAGGGGAACCCTGAAGGCGAGCGTCATGAGCTACGATTTCGTGCCGGTGGAAAAAGGCGCACAGCCGTTTCACAAGGATGTGAAGTACGAGCTCGATGAATATCCGGAGGACCGGACCGAGAAGGATCTGGAGCGGCACGTCGCCCCGGCGATTCGTGGACACATGAAGGATCTGCTCGCGGCCATTGATTCGCGCGGGAAGCCCGTCGCCGATATCGAGCAGGGGCACATTTCGACGGCGAGCTGCATTCTGGCAAATGTGGCGATGCAGCTCGGCCGCACGCTGCACTGGGATCCGGCGAAGCATCGCGTTGTCGGCGACGAGGAAGCCAACCGGCTGTTGCGGCGGCCATATCGCAAGCCATGGGTGCACCCGGAGCCGGATAAGGTTTAGAACGGCAGAACGGCTTCGATCAGCCGCGGTTCGCGCACCTGCATGGCTGCATCGAACTGATCGCGAAATTCGCTGCCGGTGGCCGCGCGCGACGCGCTGACGCCCATCCCGGCCGCAAGCCGCACCCAGTCGAGCGCCGGGTCTCCGATGTCGATCATCCTGTCCGCGATCGGGCCGAAGCCGTGCGCGCCCGTGCGCCGCATCTCGATCTCGAGAATCCGGTAACGGCGGTTCGCGAAGATAACGGTCGTTACGTCGAGGCGCTCGCGCGCGATGGTCCACAGCGACTGCAGCGTGTACATCCCGCTGCCGTCGGCTTCGAGCGCGACCACCTTTCTCTCCGGGCAGGCGACGGCTGCACCCAACGCGACGGGCAGCCCCTGTCCGATCGAGCCGCCGGTCACGGGCAGCAGGTCGTGCGGCGCGGCGGCAACCAGGTGCGGCGTAACTTCGCCGCCCGAGGAGACCATCTCGTCGGAGACGATGGCGTTCTCGGGCAGAAGCTCGGCGATAATCGCGCCGATGCTGTCCTGGTCGGGGTGCGGTTCCATCGTGACAGGCGAAGCACGGCGCGCCCCGCACTCGTCCGCGAGACTTTCGAGAGCGGCGACGCCGTCCTCTTCGAAACCGGCGAGAACGTGCATCTGGCAGTGTCCCGGCGCAAGCTCGCTCCGCAGGCCTGGATACGCGAAGAAGGAAACCGGCGGCTTTGCCTCGACCAGAATCAGATGCTCGAGACCGGACAGCAACTCCTGCGCCGGCTCCGGGAAGTACGGGATTCGCGTGGGCTGGAAGCGGCCACGGCCCGACGCGAGCCGAGCGGCATTGCGGTCCACGAACACCCGCGCGCCGGCGGCCGCCAGCCGGCCGGCAGCATCGATACCTCGTGCGAGCGCCGCGCTGCCGCTCAGCAGCACACCTGTCGATTTCCGCGACTTCAGCAGTCGCGCTGCTTCGCAAACGCGTGCGCCGTCCGGCACGGCGCGAGCCTGCGGGGACACGGGCGGCCCGGGTTCCGGCGCCTCGCTCCACGACAGATCCGCGGGAATAATGAGCGTCGCGACCTGCCCGGGAGGCCGGCGCGCGGCGCGCACGCTCTGGGTAATTGCGCGCGGCAGCTCGTCCGGCGAGCGAGCGACACAAACGTCGGTCGACACCGTTCTCGCGAATGCGACGATATCGGCCGACAACGGCGCGTCGTATTCCAGATGCTGGCGCGAATGCTCGCCCACAATACTGACTATTGGCGAGCGCGCTTTTCGCGCATTGTGGAAGTTCGACAGCGCATTGGCCAGGCCGGGTCCGAGATGCAGAAGTGTCGCCGCGGGCCGTCCCGTCATCCTCGCGTAACCGTCGGCCGCACCCGAACATACGCCCTCGAACAAGCACAGCACTCCGCGCAGCTCGGGCGTACGGTCGAGCGCCGATACGAAGTGCATCTCGGACGTCCCCGGATTCATGAAGCACACGGTGATGTCGTTTGCGAGCAGCGCCTGGAGGAGCGATTCCGCGCCGGTCACGTTGCTCAGCTCAGTTCGCCGGAGGCTCGCAGCAGTGTCTCGTGCAGCAGCAGCTCGTGATCCCAGGAGAGCTTCAGCGGCTGCCCGCTTTTCAGAGCGCGGGCGAGCTCTTTGAAGTCGCCGACGAACCGCGGCTGCGGCGGAAGCTCGATTTCCTGCCAGCCACTCTTGTACGGTCCCTGCGCTCTGCGCATCGCGACCTGCAGCTTCGGCCGTGCCGCTTCAGGATGGACGATCACACTGCCATCGGACCCGATGACCTCGAAGGAGCGGTGCTCGCTGGAACCGTACATGCGCGCCGCAGAGGAGATCACCGCGACGGCCTTGTCATATTCGAGAACCACGAGCGTGTTGTCGGCGAGCTGATCGGGCCAGGTTGTGTCGTGCCGCAACCAGCTCTTTACGTTTTTTGGCCGCCCGAGCAACTCGACCACTCGATCAATGACATGCCCGCCCAGCTCGAACATGCTGCCGCCGCGATAGCAGGCTTCGACCGCACGCTGCCGGGGCTCGCGATCCGAGTTCATCGTGCCCCGCACCATGAACACCTCGCCGAGCCAGCCCCTGCGCGCCGCTTCAATGGCAGCCAGCACGCCTTCATGCCAGCGCCACACGTATCCCATCTGCAGCAGCAGTTTCTTCCGGCGCGCGTTCTCGATGAGCTCTTTGAAACCATGCCAGTCGTTGCCGGGCGGCTTCTCGAGATGGAGGTGCTTGCCCGCGGCGATGACTTTTCTTCCCCACGGAAGCGCTTCCCATACGTGGCATTCGACCAGAATCAGGTGCAGCGAAGCATCCGAGAGCAGTTCGTCCTCGCTGACCCATCTCAGACCGCGGAACAGCGGATTCTTCTGCGCCCGTTCACGCGCGGCCGCGTCGTACTCGCAGACGGCGACGACCTCGTAATCCGGAGATTCTCGCATCGCCGCGAGCTTTCCCAAGGTGTGACTGTGCTGGGTTCCGAGAATGCCGGCGCGAACGACGCTGATAGACGGTTGAGCCATCGAGCCCACTGCGGTTGCGCCCGCAGATAACACGAAATTTCGCCGATCCATATTCCTGCGCTACATTACAGCATCGCTTCGGACGCCGCGCGGAACAGCCGGGCGTATTTCGCGGGCAGCCGCACGGGACGGAGCGATTGGTCACAGAAAACGTGTTTCGTATGGCCCGACGCGATGCCGCGTGAGGTATCGCCAAGGCGCAGCTCGTAGTCGAACGCAATGCTGCGGGTACCGAGCTTCGCCACGCTTGTGGCAATGATCACTTCGTCGTCATAACGAGCGGGGTACAGATATCGGCATTGTGCCTCGACAACGGCGAGCAGAATGCCGTCGCTTTCTTCCATTTCCCTGTAGTGGATCCCGATTGATCGGCAGTACTCCACTCGGCCGATCTCCATCCAGATGAGGTGATTCGAATGGTAAGCGACGCCCATCTGGTCGGTTTCGGCATAGCGAACGCGTATGCGGGTTTCGTGGACGTGACGGTTCGTGGTCATCGCGGCTCGAGAATAATCCGCTCGACCGTCGCGGCTTCAATGGCTTTCCGCGTGTAGAGCATCGGATGATACCGGCCGGTTTGCCAGTCCGGGAGCAGATCATCGTAATGGCGGTTTGCCGGGTCGCCCACTTCGCCGGGTGCATTCGTCATCGTCGAGCGATCCCAGTCCGCCAGATCCAGCACCTGCCGATACGACGCCCCCTCGCCATATTGCAGGCCGTTGCCGCCCGATACGTTCAGAGTGTACGCATCACCGGCACGCGGCATCGGTCCGCGATTGAACTTCTCCTGCTCCAGGGGGTGGCGGAACAGCAGCCGATTCGCGCGGGACCACCGCCAGCGGCTCATGTCCGATCCCAGTCCGCGGTCGATGAGGTGCAGGGTCGATTCGAGCGTGCCGCGCAGCACGCTGAGATCGGCGGCCGATTCGAGGCGCCGCAGGACAAGTTCGGTGTCAGCGCGCACGCCGAGCGAGCTACCGAACAGGGCGGGCCCCAGTTGTGAAAACCAGATCTCGAAGACGAGCGCTTCGGCTGAGTCGGCGGCGATCTCGGCATTCCACCCGCGGATTCTCTGGGTAATTTCGGCCAGCCGCCCGGCAGGAGGCCGCCAGCGCCGCAGGACCGCTTGAAACCGCCGAGCAGGCACTGACACCACGTCATACTGCATGCGCTCGAAATCGGCCACGGTGAACTTCCGGGCCTGCGAGAGCAGTTCCGACGCGCGTTGCGCGCGGTACGGCGGACCCCATTCGTACGTCAGGATATGTGGATAGCCCGGCGGCCGGATGTCATTGTTCGCGGTAACAACAAAGTGGGCGGGAGGATTGAACACGGCAGGGAGTTGATCGGCTGTAACGTAGCCGGTCCATTCGAACTCCCCTGTGCCGGGCACCGCCAACAGACCGGTGTGGTTGTTTCGGACTGGCGTGAGGCCGGCAACCACCATTCCGATATTCCCGCTGGTGTCCGCGTAGACCATGTTCTCCGCCGGCACTTTATAACGTGCGAGCGCGGCGCGAAACTCGGTCCAGTTCCTTGCTCGCGCGGCGGCGAGAGCCGCAAGGTACCCCGCGCCACCGGGCTCGAGACCGACCCAGCGGAGCGTGTACGCGTGCCTGCGCAAGCGGTCCTGGTGGAGGACCGGGCCGTGAACGGTATACCGAAGCTCCACCGGTTCGCCAGCCGGGTTTCCCCTGATGCCGATGGTCTCGCGTAGCACCTTCATGCGCGCCCAGGCCCCTTTGTGCCAGTACTCATCGGGGTTGGCAGGATTGAGACGCTCGACATAGAGATCCTGTTGGTCGGTGCCGGTGATGGTGAAACCAAAGGCGATGTGCTCGTTGTGCCCGAGTGCGATGCCGGGCAGAGCCGGCTCGCCCGCGCCGATCGCGTTCCAGCCGGGCGCAAC
>DASSSG010000507.1:0-3899 GCA_035708545.1 Bryobacteraceae bacterium
CGAAGCTCGATGCAGAGATCCTCAGGCGATACAACGTGCCGACTGACTGCATGGTTCTCAAGCCGCTGACCGTCGAGCGCTTTCTGGAGGCGGTCAAGTGCTTCCCGGACCTCGGGATCACGATCGTGAAGATCGCGTCCGCGTAGAAATCATCGGCGAAACCCCGGGTTTGCATAAACTTAGGCCGCCCGGAAAGGCCGCTCTGCTATACTGAAGGTTTCTCGCCCCGGCCCTGTCGAGCGGAGGTGTGTCGTGTTCCTGAGCGTAAGGGAGCTGGAGCTCCGAAAAGTCCGCTTCGATGTCGAGTTTCCGCCGGGTGAGATCGATTTCGAGCCGAGCACCGTTCGGCAGGTCTCCCCGCTGCGCTCGCAGGGAACCGCTGAACTGCTGAGCAACACTCTCGGTGAGATTCGCGTACGAGGCAGCCTCAACGTGCGAATGGAAGCTGAGTGCGATCGCTGCCTCGATCCCGTGCCGGTCGATGTGGGAGGCGATTTCGACGTTTTTTATCGCCCGGCGCCGAAGGAGGTTTCCGGCGAGGTGGCGCTCGATGAGGGAGAAGCCGAGATCGGTTTCTATCAGGGCGCGGGAATCGAGCTCGCCGATATCCTTCGCGAACACGTTCTGCTGTCATTGCCCATGCAGCAGGTCTGCAGCGAGGCGTGCAAAGGAATCTGTCCCACCTGCGGCGTGAACCGGAATACCGGTGCCTGCAAGTGCGAGACGCCTCACGTCGATGACCGTTGGGCGGCGCTTCGCGAGTTGCGCGGCACGCTCGGGCACCGGAAAAACTAGTGCGGCAGCTGCCGCAGGTATAAAGGAATAAATAATGCCGAATCCAAAACGGAGACATTCGAAGAGGCGGACGTCAACACGCCGTGCACACGACTCGCTGCGGCGGCCGGGCGTCTCCGAATGCCCGAACTGCCACGAGCCCAAGCTCCCCCACCGCGCGTGCCCCAGGTGCGGCCAGTACAAAGGTCGCGAAGTCATTGAAGTAGCCGAAGAGTAGCCCAGGGCACCGCCGGTATCCTCAATTTGTCTCCACTGACGATTGCGGTCGATGCCATGGGCGGCGATCAGGCCCCCAAAGCAGAGGTTTCCGGCGCGATTCAGGCCGCCCGCGCTTTCGGCGTGAGAGTGGTCCTGGTTGGCCGGGAAGACGTGGTCCGCCGCGAACTCGAGGGCCACGGCGACTGGGACCGCAGCCGCATCGAGATCCGCCATGCGAGTGAGCAGATCACCATGGAGGACAGCGCCGCCAAAGCCGTCCGCACCAAGAAGGACAGCTCCATCAGGGTCGCTTCGCGGCTGGTGCGCGAAGGAGCCGCCGACGGCGTCGTGTCCGCCGGTAACACCGGCGCGGTGATGGCGACCGCGAAGATGGTTCAGGGCATGGTTCCCGGTGTGGATCGTCCCGCGCTCGCGTCCGTCTTTCCCACCCTCAAAGGCACGCCCGCGGTGCTGGTTGACGTCGGCGCGAATGTCGATTGCGATCCCCGTATGCTGGCGCAGTTTGCCGTTATGGGCAACATCTATTCGCGCGTGATCTTCCACACGCCTCGACCCCGCGTCGGCCTGCTGTCCATCGGCGAAGAAGAGCACAAGGGCAACGAGCTGACGCGCACGGCGATGCCGCTGCTGAAGACGCTGGATCTGAACTTTATCGGCAACGTCGAGGGCCGCGATCTGTATACCGGTACAGCCGACGTCATCGTCTGCGACGGCTTTATCGGCAATGTCGCCCTGAAGGTGAGCGAGGGCGTCGTCGATGTCATCAAGCAGATGCTGCACGAATCACTGAAGGCCACCGTCACGCGCCAGATTGGCTACGTGCTCTCGCGTGCGGCCTTTCAGGAGTTCAAGAAACGCGTCGACTACTCCGAGTTCGGCGGCGCGCCTCTGCTCGGCGTACGCGGCGTGTGCATTATCTGCCATGGGCGCTCGAACGCGAACGCGATCAAGAACGCGATTCGCGTCGCGGCGGAATTTGCGGGGGCTGACATCAACCGGCGCATAGAAGACGAACTCGGGCGCTGGACACCGGCACGGCCGCTTACTATGGTGCGACAGAAAACCTGACGTGCTCGTCCTCCGCAGCACGACACCTCAGTAAACTAAGATCGTGGCGCTGATTTCCCGGCTGCTCGCGTTGCTCACACTCGTCGCATGTGCGCCGAATGCCTTTTCGCAGCGCCTTAATCCTGTCAAATGGAAACTCGAATTCGAGCCCTCGGCCGCGGCGCCGGGCGCCGCTGTGCTCGGCCGGCTGACGGCAACGATCGAGGGCGAGTGGCACCTGTACTCGATGACAACGCCGAAAGGCGGGCCGATCATCACGACCATAGCGCTCGCCGAGAAACCGGTCGTTGAGTCCTGGAGGATTTATCAGCCAAGACCGGAACGCAGGCTCGATCCGAATTTCGGCATCGATACCGAAACGTTCGCGAAGGAAGTGGTTTTCCTGTTCGAAGTGCGGATCGCGGCGAATGCGACCGCGGGGGCGGCGGAGCTGACCGCGAATACTCGGTATCAGGTGTGCACAGATCGTGAGTGCCTCCCCCCGCGGCGCGTACCCGTTCCCGGGACTCTGAAGATCGATGCCGCAGCGAAGTCCGCTCCACCGGTAATCCCGGCCGGATACAGCGAGGTGAAAGCGGCATCCCCCTCCAGCCCGTCGACGGCGCCTCCGCGCACCGCCGGTTCAGCGCGTTCGGCCGCTCCAGGCGGCCTCGGTCCCTTTCTCGCGGTAGCCTTTGGGTTCGGAGTAGCCGCCATCTTCACGCCCTGCGTCTTCCCGATGATTCCCATCACGCTCTCATTCTTCCTGAGCGCAGGGGAGAGATCGCGGGGAGCTGCAATCAGACAGGCGGCGATCTTCTGTCTCGGGATCGTCGTTCTGTTCACCGCCATTGGTTTCGCGGTCACCGTGATCCTCGGGCCTTTCGGCGCCGTTCAGCTCGGGAGTAATATCTGGGTGAATCTCTTCATTGCGGCGGTCTTCTTCGTGTTTGGGCTGAGTCTCCTCGGCGCCTTCGAAATCACACTGCCGTCAGGATTATTGACACGGCTCGATGCCGCCTCACGCGGAACCGGAACATTGCCCACGCTGACAATGGGCCTGACCTTCTCGCTCACGGCGTTCGCCTGCGTCGGGCCATTCATTGGTACCCTGCTCGCCGCTTCCGTGCAGGGCGACAAGCTGCAGCCGCTGCTCGGCATGGGCGCATTCGCTGCCGGCCTGGCATCTCCGTTCTTTCTGCTTGCGCTCTTCCCGTCGTTGCTGCCGCGGCTGCCGCGCAGCGGAGGCTGGATGGTGCGCATCAAAGTGGTGTTCGGATTTATCGTCATCGCCGCCATGCTCAAGTACCTGTCGAGCGTCGATCAGGTCCTGCAGTGGAACGTGCTCACGCGGGAGCGCTTCCTCGCCATCTGGTTCGTGCTGTTCGCTCTTCCTGGGCTGTATCTGCTCGGCTTTTTACGCATGGAAGGCATCCGCCGGGACGAGTCAGTCGGCATCGCCCCTCTGCTCGTCGGTACTGCGCTTCTGTCCTTCGCGCTGAGTCTGTTGCCGGGGATGTTCGGCTCCCGCCTCGGCGAACTCGACGCATTCGTTCCGCTGTCTTCACAGAGCACGCTCACGGCCGGCGCCTCCGGCGAAACCGTCGGCCTGACGTTCCTCAGGAACCGCTACCACGAAGGTCTCGCGAAAGCGCGCGCCGAGAACAAGCTGCTGTTTGTCAGCTTCACCGGCTACGCCTGCACGAACTGTCACTGGATGAAGGCGAACATGTTTCCACGTCCCGAGATTGTCGCCGCGTTGAAAGAGATGGTGCTGGTAGAGCTCTACACCGACGGAACGGATCGCGAATCCGAGCAGAACCAGAAACTGCAGGAGA
>DASSSG010000508.1:0-4441 GCA_035708545.1 Bryobacteraceae bacterium
CGCAGTACAAGATCACACCGGCCGTGGTCGAAACATGGTCGCGGATTCTGGCACGCTGCCCATCCTCGAAGCTGTTTCTGAAGAACGCGGTTCTCGAGCATGAGGCGAATCAAAAGCATCTTGCAGCGAGGTTCCGGCGGCACGGCATCCCGGCGGACCGGCTCGAATTCGGAGGCCGTGCAGAACATTACGAGTTCCTCGCCGCTTACTCGCGCATCGACCTCGCTCTCGATACCTTTCCGTATAACGGCGGCACCACGACTTCGGAGGCTGTCTGGCAGGGTGTGCCGGTATTGACGTTCCGTGGAGACCGGTGGGCCAGCCGTCAGAGTACGTCGATCATGCTCACGGCCGGTCTCGAAGAGTTCGTGGCGGACGACGTCAACGATTACGTCGAGCGTGCCGTTCGCCTGGCACAGGATCCGGAGTCGCCGGCACGTCTCACGGAATTGCGCCGCAGCATGCGTGCTCGGCTCGCCGCGTCGCCGTTGTGTGACACGATGAGGTTCGCGCGGGCGATGGAAGAAAAGTATCGGGAGTTCGTGGCTGCCGGGCAGCAGGGTTGAGCCGCTGCGTTAACGTTGCGGGCTCAGGGCCGCGGTCGCCGTGTCGCGCGCGCGTGTGCAGGCGCCGTACAGCTTCACTACGTTTTGCATCAGGCGTACACCGCAGTTCTCATCGAGGGACAGCAGGGACTCGGGGTGGAACTGCACCGCTTCAATCGGCAGCGAGCGGTGCCGCACACCCATGATCACGCCGTCGTCGGATTCCGCTGTCACTTCGAGGCAGGCCGGAAGCTTCGCGGGGATCGCATAGAGCGAGTGGTAGCGGCCGATCTGGAAGCGCTCGGGCAAATCTTCGAAGACGCCGATGCCTTTCGACTGCACCATCGATGCTTTACCGTGCATGGGGTAATCGAGCACGCCTAATTCACCGCCGAAGGCTTCGACGATTCCCTGCAAGCCAAGACAGACACCGAAAACGGGGATGCGTCTTTCCGCGGCGTAACGCACGAGATCGGGCACACCGAAGTCGGCGGGGCGGCCCGGACCGGGCGAGATGAGAACAATATCGGGAGCGACTTGCTCCAGCAGTTCCAGCGGGAAGCCCGCGCGATACGTAACGACGTCCGCTCCCGTCTGCCGGGCGTAGTTCGCGAGCGTGTGGATGAAACAGTCGTCGTTATCGACGAGGAGCATCCGCACGCCGCTGCGCTGCGGAACGGCGGGCGGCGCGCTCGCTGCCGGCGGCGCCGCGCCTCCGAGCGCCCGGAAGAAACCGGTCGCCTTCATGCGCGTCTCCTGTTCCTCGAGAGCGGGCACGGAGTCGTACAGCAGGGTTGCGCCCACGGGATACTCGGCAACACCGTTGCGGAGATGGACAGTGCGGATCAGGATGCCGGTATTGATGTCCCCGTTGAGCGACAACATGCCGACGGCGCCGCCGTACCACCCGCGCGCGTTCTTTTCGAGGTTCTCGATGGCCTGCGCCGCGGCCTTTTTTGGCGCGCCCATCACCGTCACAGCCCACATATGCGACAGGAACGCGTCGAGCGAGTCGAACTGCCGCTGGAGCACGCCTTCGACATGATCGACGGTATGAAACACGCCGGCGTAGCTCTCGATCAGCCGCCGGCCGATGATTCTCACCGATCCGGGCTGGCAAACGCGCGACTTGTCGTTGCGATCGACATCCGTGCACATCGTGAGTTCCGACTCTTCTTTGGAGGAAACGAGAAGCTCGCGAATGGCATCGGCATCTTTCAGCGGATCGCCCGTGCGGCGTGCGGTCCCGGAGATAGGACAGGTCTCGACACGCTGGCCTTCCACGCGCACGAACATCTCGGGCGAGGCGCCGATGAGCTGCTCATCGCCGAGCTGGAGCAAAAACTCGTATGGGCTGGGACTCGCAGTCTGGATGCGTTCGAAGAGGGCGGAGACGCTCCCGGTATACGAGGCGGAGAATGTCTGGCGCAGCACGACCTCGTAGTAATCGCCCTGCTTCATGCCGCGACGGACAGTTTCGACCTTGTCCATGTACTCTTCGGGTTTGTGGTCGGAAGTGATGGCGCCGCCGGATATGGGTGAGGCGGGAACTGAAGGCACGGGATCGCCGGTCCGCTCGAGACCGATGGTCGTCAGAGCGCCGGAGGTGAACTCGTACTCGAAGCGCTCGATCTGTTCGCGCTTCCGGTCCATGTACCAGATGTCGTCGCAAAGAAACAGATGCAGATCCCTGCGCTCGCCGCGCGGGAGCTTCAGCTCGATGGGATCGAACTGGAACAGCAGGTCATAGCCGAACGCGCCAATGAAGGCAAGGCGATCGTCTTTCTCGGTGCGGAATTCGTGCGTGAGCGCGCGCAGGACTGAAAACACCGACGGCTGCTTGCTGCGTTCCTCCTCGGCGAAGAATGCGGGCAGCGGCTGGAGCCGGCCGCGGAGCACGCTGCCCTCAAGTTCGAAGGATTCCCAGTGCGGGTGGGGGCGCAGAACGGGGAAGAGCATGCGATTGATCGCTTCGCCGCGCGCGTTCAGCGGATGTAAGCAAACCTCGCGACCGCACGCGACCAGCTCGAGCGGGGGGCAGACGGTTGCGATGTCCCAGCGCGAGTAGCGTCCCGGGTACTCGTAGCCGGAGGAGAGATACGCGCCACGCGAGGTGTCCAGGTCGCTCAGCAGTTTGCCGAGGGAGCGCGCGAACGGAACTTTCGACGCGGTGCGCGAGACAGCAATTCCGCCTGGCGTCTTGTACTGCAGGACTGGCATGGGGAATAAGCTATTTTAGCGTGCGACGCGGTGTTCCAACAGACGTTGATGACACCGTGGTTGCAGCCGGGAAATTACGGCGATTTGGCCGCCATGTTATTTGCGTGGCGTTTGGGATGGCGGGCTGTACTGCAGGACTCTGACTGGTTCCATCGTCACCAGACCGCTGCCCAGCATCGAATCGAGCACGGGCAGAAAGCGGTCGATATTCTCCGCGGTGTCGACCAGCTCGATGACGAACGGCAGGTCTTCGGAAAGCCGGAGAATTCTGGCGGTGTGCAGACGGCTCGAATGCCCAAAGCCCATGGGACCGCGGAGCACGGTCGCGCCGGCGAGGTGCATTTCGCGAGCCTTCAGGACGATGGCCTCATACAACGGACGGTGCTCATACTTATCGTTTTCGCCGATGAAGATACGAAGGAGTACCGATTCGCGCGGGAGTTGCATTCGTCACCTCCGTTTGAGCATCGACGCCATGATATGACCACACGACGCGCCGGCGAGGCACAGAAACACCGAAGCGAATGTATTCATTGCGGCCCTGGCCCACTCGCCGCCGCGGAGCAGGTTGAGTGTCTCGAGACTGAAGGTCGAGAAAGTCGTATAGCCGCCGCAGAAACCAGCGGTGACGAATAATCACGCGTTCAGAGGCACGAGGCGTGGACTGTCAGGCCCCGCGAACGTCACGAAGAAACCGATGATTGCGCTGCCAAGGACATTCACGACGAGGGTTCCCCACGGGAACGTCTGCCAGGACGCGAAGCGCGACTCCATAGCTCCAGTACCGCAGCGCTCCTCCGATCGCGCTTCCGATGGCGATCCAGATATAGTGGCTCATGCGGTGCCCGTCTGGCTTGCCGGATCGAGCAGCGCACTGAGGCGCTGTTCCTCGAGACCGCTCTTCTCGCGTGCTACCTCGCGAACGCTGCGACCGGTCGCGTACGCCTCCTTCGCAATCGCGGCCGCTTTGTCGTAGCCGATTACGGGCGCCAGCACCGTCACCATCGCGAGCGATTGTTCGACGAGAGACTCGGCGCGCTGCGGATCGGCTTCGAGTCCGTCAATAGTTCGCTTCGCGAAGTTGCGGCTGACGGCGGCGAGGAGTTGGATCTGCTGGAGCAGGTCCCACGCGATGATCGGCATCATCACGTTCAGTTCAAAGTTTCCGGCCGCCGCGCACCAGGTGATGGTCGCGTCGTAGCCGATCACCTGCGCGCACGCCATCAGCACGCTCTCGGCGATGACGGGATTCACTTTTCCGGGCATGATGCTGGAACCGGGTTGTGTCGCGGGCAGCTTCAGCTCGCCGAGGCCACAGCGCGGGCCCGAGCCGAGCCAGCGGATGTCGTTTGCGATCTTCGTCAGTGCGACAGCACAGGTGCGAAGCGCGGCGCTGAGAAAGCAGACCGCCTCTTTGCCCGCCTGGGCCTCGAAATGATTGCGAGCTTCGCGGAAGGGAATGCCGGTACGGCCGGCGAGGCGGCGTATTGTGGCGTCGGCGAAACCAGGCAGCGCGTTCAGACCGGTGCCGACCGCGGTGCCGCCGAGCGGCAGTTCGTAAATGCCGATGAGTGCCGCTTCGATGCGTTCCCGGCTATGCCGCACCTGCGCTGCATATCCGCTGAACTCCTGGCCGAGACGCATCGGAACCGCGTCCTGCAGGTGCGTGCGGCCGA
>DASSSG010000509.1:0-4898 GCA_035708545.1 Bryobacteraceae bacterium
CCCTGATGAGAATGTATGCATCGAGTCTATCACTACCAGCCTTCGGTACTATCCTCGCTCGACTGCAAGGCGCACCCCGAGGCCGATCAGCACGGCGCCGGTCGTCCGTTCCAGCCACCGCCGTGCTGAGCCGCGGGACAGGACGCCGCTCAGACGTGTGACGAATCCCGCATACAGCGCCAGCCACGTGAGCCCCATAACAATGTGAATCGACCCGAGCAGCACCGACTTCAGCAGTACCGGATCGCCAGGCCGGATGAACTGCGGAAGGAATGTCAGGTAGAAGAGAGCGACTTTGGGATTCAGGATGTTGGTGAAGAGACCCTCGATGAACGAACGGCCGTGTCCCACGACTGCGGCCTGCACTGGTGTCTGAGCGGTCTGCCGGAAACTCTGAACCCCGATCCAGACCAGGTAAGCCGCCCCGATGAGTTTCACCGTGTCGAACGCCGCGGCCGACTGCGCGAGGATGATCGAGAGGCCCGCGGACGAGGCCGTTGCATGAACAAGGCAACCGGCCGCGATGCCGAAAGACGTGGACAGCGCCGCCCGATAACCCCGCGCAAGTGCGTTGCGCGTGACCAGAGCCATGTCCGCGCCCGGTGTGATCGTCAAGACCAGCGCAATCGTCGTGAACAGGAGGATGTCGGTCATTCCGAGGAGACGTCCTGCGAGAACGCCGCAGTTTCTGGCGCCGGAGTGCTACGTCGCTACGGCTTCCTGCATGACCTGGTATTCTTTGGCATTCGCCGGCATCGATAACAGCACTCTTCTGTCCGGCACCGCCCGGTTCAGCAACTCGAGTTCGTCGGCAGCGGACGTGAGCGGCAGCGCTGTCTGTCCCCCGCTCGCCACTGATCGGGAAAAGGCCATCATGATCTCGAAACCTTTGTATGCGCTTCCGAAGTTACATTCGTGAACCTGAGTGTCATCATCCAGCCAGTCGGCGATCTGCTGGATGTATGGCGGCATGTCGAGGTCGTAGTTCATGCAGCCTTCACCCTGCCAGGCGCCGGACTTCGTCACCGCGCGCCAGCCGCCGCCGGTGAGCACCTCGGCGAAACCGTCGGCGCCCTGGGCGCCCATGCGGCACTTCCTCCACCAGTAGTCGACCTCGGGCACGTCAGGAGCGCCCGCTCCGCATTCGACGACACCGCGCACGCCGTTCGCGAACTGAATAAAGCCAGCGATATAGTCGGGCGAGGGATGGATGTCGGCCAGCTTCCCTCGACCGGCGGCCTGCGCCATCACCCATTCCGCATCGGCCTCGCCGTTGAACCAGCGCGTGTAGTCGATGAGATGCGAAATCATGTGCATCATCCATCCGGTGGCGGTGCCGTAGACGGTGTGGATACGGCCCAGGGCACCGCTCGCGACGATCTCTTTCACCTTCCGGTAATGCGAGCCGTACCGGTGCTGGTGGCTGACGATCGCTTTCGTCCCGCTCGATTCGAGCAGGTCGCGAACTTTGAAGCCTTCGGCGCTGGTGAGGGCAATCGGTTTCTCCATCGCGATCACGCGCGCGCCGCTCTCAATGCCGATGCGGACCATGTCGGACCGCAGATTTGGCAGTGTGCAGAAGCAGAAGACATCGGGCCGGACGGCGCCGGCAACTTCACGCGCATCGATTCCCGCGATCGGGACGTTCAGTTTGGCCGCCGCGGAGGCGAGCCGGGTCTCGTCTTTCTCACAGATGCCGGCGAGCTCGAAACGATGGTTCGCCTGAAACGCCGCCGCATGGTGCATGCCGCGCTTGCCCATGCCGACGACGACGACTCGGTACTTCTTCATGCCGCCCCCACGCGCGCGAGTCCGGCGCTGCGGTCCCACTCGAGCACCTTCGACGCCGTGTAATCGACTTCCTCCGCCGTCAGTTCCGGGAACATGGGAAGCGAGATGCAGCACGCGGCGTTGCGCTCGGAATTTGGAATCGGACCGGCGATTCGCGCCGGCTTGCCCCAGGGATAACCCTCCTGCTGATGGATGGCGATCGGGTAGTGGCACTTGGCATCGATGCCGGTCTTATTGAGGAAGCCCAGCAGCTGGTCACGGTGTTGCGGCTGCCTGGTTTCGATGACGTAGAGGTGGAAAACGTGGCGATACCCCGGCGCCTCATAAGGCAGACTCAGGTTAGCCGCCGGCGCGAGCGCGGCCGTGTAACGCGCAGCCCACTTGCGCCGCAGATTGTTCCATTCGTCGATGTGCTTCAGCTTCGCGCTGAGCACGCCCGCGTGCAGATCGTCGAGCCGGCTGTTGTAGCCCATGCTGTGGCACGAGCGCTTCTCCGAGCCGTGATTGCGGAGGCGGCGAATTGTGCGATCTATCTTATCGTTGTTCGTGACCACCGCTCCGCCATCACCGAACGTGCCCAGGTTCTTCTGGATAATGAAGCTTGTGCACACAGCGTCGCTGAGTTCGCCGATGCGGAAGCCGTCGCCGCGCGCTCCGATCGCCTGTGCGTTGTCTTCGATAACGAAAAGCTTGTGCCTGTCGGCGATCCTGCGGATTGCCTTCATGTCCGCACACTGGCCGTACAGGTGAACGGGAACGAGCGCCTTCGTGTTCGGCGTGATGGCCGCTTCGATACGCGACGGATCGATGCAGTTGGTCTTCGCGTCGGAGTCCACGAAAACGGCCGTGGCGTTTGCGATCCAGATCGCTTCGGCGGTCGCGAAAAACGTGTTCGTGGTCGTGATGCACTCGTCGCCGGGGCCGATGCCGAGGGCCATGAAGGCGAGCCAGAGCGCGTCTGTCCCGTTACCGACACCGATCGCGTACTTCATACCGTGATAATCCGCGAGCTCGGTTTCGAAACGCCTGAGCATGGGACCCATCACGAACTGCTCGCTCTCCAGCACCTGCTGGATATTGCCGTCGATTTCGGCTTTGATGCTGCGGTACTGGCGACCGTGGCCGTAGAAGGGCACATCCATGAGACAAGTAACCTCCGTGTATGAAAATGCAGGCGGGTTGCCGCCAGTATACATGAGCAGCGGCCGCGAGCTTGCGGATCATCGCTGCCGGCGGCCTGTGCCACCGAGCAGCAACGCGGCAACCGAGCGCCGCCTGGGCAATCGTTGCCAACCGGCGCGCAGCATACCATCCTGCCCGCAGCCGCGCTCGCGAAGAAACTCATGTCCGGTAGTACAACGGTAACCTCACACCCCGCCTCACACGCCGTTTGGTATATTTCTGATTCGAGGGACGCGGGAGCACTCAGGACAGCCTGCGCCCTCCCACCGGCACTCAATGAAAGGAAGAGGCACTCGCGTGAGTTCACCTGAAAAGTCCAGAGAGAAAGAAAAGCCCATGAAAGCAGGCTTTTCCCGCCGCGGCTTCCTGCGCGGCGTCGGAATCAGCAGCGGTGCGCTCGGCACCGGCCTGCTCGAACAACAAGCGGAAGCACAGACTCCAGCGGCGCGGGTCGCCGGACCCGCCGCCGTACCCATTACGCTCGATATCAATGGCAAGCAGATGAAGGCGACCGTCGAGCCTCGAGAAACGCTGCTCGATGTTATGCGCGACCGCCTGGACCTCACGGCCGCCAAACGCGTTTGCGACCGCGGAACCTGCGGCGCCTGCACGGTGATCATGAACGGCAAGGCGGTGTACGCATGCACGGTGCTGGCGATCGACGCGCAGGGCAGGCCGATTCAGACGCTCGAAGGTGTCGCACAGGTCGCTAACCCGCATCCCATCGTGAACGCGTTCGTCAACAACGACGCCCAGCAGTGCGGCTACTGCACACCGGGATTCGTCATGGCATCGAAAGCGTTCCTCGATCGCAACCCCAGCCCGACGTACGAACAGGTGAAGGCCGGCCTCGGCGGCAATCTCTGCCGCTGCGGAACCTACGTTGGCGTCCGCCAGGCCGTGCTGGAAGCTGCAAAGCAGGTGAAAGGAGGCCGCAATGCCTGAGTACACGTGGCCGCCGATGGACAAACGGAAGGTCATCGGCAAGCGCATGACCCGTCTGGACGGTGCCGCGAAATCCAGCGGGCGCGCGAAGTACTCGTCGGACCTGAATCCGCAGGGCCTGCTCCACGCCGCGTTCCTGACCAGCCCCCACGCTCACGCGCGCGTGAAGAGCATTGACACGAGCGCGGCACAGAAGATGCCAGGCGTGGCCGCGGTGCGCGTGATCAGCGCGCCGGGCACCGAGATTCAGTGGGCCGGCGCGGAAATCGCTTCCGTCGCCGCCGCCAGCGAACCGCAGGCGCACGATGCCGTTCGCGCCATCAAGGTCGAATACGAGGTTCTGCCCCACGTCGTGCGGGAGGAGGACCTCTCGAAAGTCGGCAACCGCGCCAAGGCTTCGGGCGAACAGGTCACGGGCGATCCCGACAAGGCTTTTTCCGAAGCCGACGTCGTATCCGAGGGTCATTACGGCATCCCGGTGATCACCCACTGCTGCCTCGAGCCGCACGGCGCTGTCGCCGAATGGAAGGGCGACAAGGTCAACTTCTGGCCGTCAACGCAGGCGGTCTCCACCATCGCCGGCGACCTCGCGAAGAACATCGAGGTTCCCGCCGCCAATATCAGGGTCCAGATGGACTACATGGGCGGCGGCTTCGGAAGCAAGTTCCCCGCGGGCAGATGGGGCGTCGAGGCAACTCGGCTCTCGAAAGAGGGCGGCGGCCGTCCCGTGAAGTTATTCCTCGATCGCCGTTCCGAGCTGACGATCGCGGGCGTGCGGCCGTCCGATTTCGCCGATATCAAGATTGCCGCGAAGAAGGACGGGACGATCACGGGCTGGCAATCGCGCTCGTGGTCCACGGGCGGGTTCACCGGGGGCGGCATGCCGCCGATCCCGTACGTTTACACGAAAATCCCGAACATCCGGCTGAACCACACGTCCGTCTCGCTGAACACGGGGCCGGTGCAGGCCTGGCGCGCGC
>DASSSG010000510.1:0-6641 GCA_035708545.1 Bryobacteraceae bacterium
AGCGCCGGCAGCGCAACCAGCCCGTCCGCAATTACGGTCGCGATTCAGTAGTCAGGCGCGACAAGCAGGTGTCCTTCGAGGCCCGGCGGGAACGCCGGGCCTTTTCTGTCAGCTGAGTACTCCGTCGCGGTACAGGGGCGCGTTCGCTGCGGCCTTCACATTGCGCTTCCAGTCTTCCATCTGCGGCCCGGCGAAACGGGACGCGCGCTTGCGCAGCTCCTCCATGCGGTCGGCTGTGAGCGGCTGGAACTGCTGCGCGATGCGAACGTCATCCTCGATCTGCCCGATCGTCGTGGCGCCCATCGCGACAACGTGCACCGGCAGGCTGAGCACGTATGAGAGACACTCGCGAATGCCGATCGAGTGGAGCAGCTTCGAATTGGCCGTGCTCTTCATGGCCTGAATACCCATGCCTCGCTCGACGGCAACGGGCAGCACCAGCTTCTCGAAGCTGAGATACGACGGGTCGGCCGGATTGATCGGCATGAGAATGGTGTCCCACTTGTCGTACCGCTTCAGCATCTCGAGATGCACGTGGGGATCGCGATGTCCCGTGAATCCGATAAACCGCACCTTGCCCGCCTTCTTCGCGGCCTCGAACACGGGCAGCGAACCGTTGGGGCCGAAGATCTCCTCGACCTCTTTCATCTCGCTGACCTGGTGCACCTGCCAGAGGTCGATGTAGTCGGTCCTGAGCGCCTTCAGAGACGCTTCGAGATCCGCCTCGGCCGCGGCCTTCGTGTAGCGCGCGCATTTTGTCGTGATGAACACGTTCTTGCGCACGGGCGCGAGCACCTCGCCGAAGACTTCCTCGCTGCGCCCACCCCAGTACAGGCGCGCGTTGTCGTAGTAGTTGACGCCGAGATCGCAGGCGCGCCGCACGATCGCCTTCGCGTCTTCGAAGCCACACATGCCGAAGCGCCCGCCGGCAGGCCCGATAATCGTGAGCTTCTCGCCCGTCTTGCCCAGAGTTCGCCGCGGAATATCGCCTGCTTTGAGCTGCCCTGTCTGTGCAGCGAGCGCAGCCGCTCCCGCACTTGCCGCCGCCGTGCCGAAGAATTCCCGTCTTTTCATATGTCTTTCTACTCGTCCTCCAGTTCACCAAGGGTGACACGCACCGTAGTCTGCCGCCGGTTACGGAAGATGGTCAGATCGAGCGGATCGCCCGGACGTTTGTGCGCGAGCACGCGGCTGATCGCGTCGTGCCGATCCACGCGTCTGCCGTCGATCGCCATAATCAGATCGCCGCCGATGCCCACCTCTGTGTTGCCCACGATCACGATCTGCCGCGGCCCGCGAATGCCCGCCTGCGCCGCGGCGGACCCGCGCGCCACTTCCTGCACGAGCAGGCCGCCGTCTGCGGGAAGCTCGAGCGCCTCGGCCAGATCGCCGGCCACATAGTACACCGACACGCCGAGCCATGGCCGGCCCGTCCTGCGGCCCGCCGCAAAGTCCTCGAGCATGACCTTTGCTTTATTGATCGGCATCGCGAATCCGATGCCGATATTACTCCCCGGGCCGTAAATGGCCGTGTTGATGCCGATCACGTTGCCGCGCGAATCGAGCAGCGGTCCCCCGCTGTTTCCAGGGTTGATCGCGGCGTCGGTCTGGATCATGCCCTCCAGCTTGCGGTTCCGTTCGTCCGAGATGTCGCGGCCGATTGAACTGATAATGCCGGTCGTGAGGGTGCCTTCGAGGCCGAACGGATTGCCGATGGCGAGGACTTTCTGGCCGACCTGCAGGTTATCGGAGTCGCCCAGGCGGAGCGTCGTCACTTTGCGCTTCGGCCTGATCTGGATGAGCCCGAGGTCGTTCCGGGTGTCACGGCTGAGAATGGCGGCCTCGTACCGGTCGTGGTTGGCCATCGTGACCTCGATGCGTCCGCGGCCCTGCAGGACATGTGCATTGGTGAGGATCTTGCCGTCGTCGCTGATCAGAAATCCGCTGCCCATTTCGCTCGACGGATAGATTTCGAACCACGTCCTGCGGTACACGGTGCTGGTGATGTTCACTGTCGCGAGCCGCGCGAGACGGTACACGTCGATATTGTTCTGCTCGTCGGGGATGAGGGTCGCGCTGGCGCGGCCGCTCGTATCGGGGCCGGCCCACACACGTCCGGTCTGGGGACGCGCACCGCGCCAATAGCTGGTCACTCCGATGAAGACAGTCACCAGACCGAGCGCAAACAGGACAGCTCTTACGCGCATCTTTGCAGGCTCCGGAGCGACTCGTACACCGCGCGAGTCTGCTCTACAGTATTTTCCTTCGGCCCCGACGTGTCGATGATGTAGTCCGCGAACCGGCGCTTCTCGGTGAGCGGCATCTGGCGGCGCAGCCGCGCCCGCGCTTCTTCCTCGGTGAGGCCGTCGCGATGCATGGCGCGCGCGATCTGCTGCTCCTCCGTACAGACTACGACGATGAGTTTCTGGAACCGTTTGTGGCTGCCGGTCTCGATCAGGATCGCGGCTTCGAGCACGGCGATGCCGTCCGGTTTAGAGCGCGCCGCCTCGGCGATGCGCTGCTCTTCGAGAGCGATGACGGCCGGATGAACGAGATTGTTGAGCCTGGCCAGCTTCTCGGGATCGGTGAAGGCGATCGCGGCCAGACGCCGGCGGTTGATCGTCGCGTCGTCATCGAGAATCTCAGCGCCGAACTCGTGCACGACTGCGTCGTAGGCGGCGCCGCCGGGTTTGAGCACCTCGTGGCCAATGTCGTCGGCGCGCAGCAGGAAGCACCCGAGCGCTTCGAGCGTTCGGCCGACAAAGCTCTTCCCGCACGCGAACCCGCCGGTGAGACCTACACGCAGCATGCAATGCGAGCTTCGGCTGCACGGATGGTGTTCACCATGAGCATTGCGATCGTGAGTGGACCGACGCCGCCCGGCACCGGCGTATAGGCACCCGCGACCTGCTGCACTTCCACCGGATGAACATCGCCGATGAGCGAACGAGCGGGCGCCGAGCCGAAGATCGAGGCGGCTTCATCGGGAGTAAGGCGGTTCATGCCGACATCGATAACCGTCGCCCCGCGTTTGATGAAATCGGCACGGATCAGCGCGGGCCTGCCGATTGCGGCGACCAGAATGTCGGCCTTGCGGCACTCGGCCGCGAGCTCGCGCGTGCGCGAGTGGCAGATGGTGACGGTCGCGTGCCTGTGGAGCAGCATGAGCGCCATCGGCTTGCCCACGATGTCACTGCGGCCTACCACCACGGCGCGCTGGCCGGCGATTGGTATTTTGTAGCGTTCGAGCAGCTCGAGTATGCCCGATGGCGTGCAGGGCCGCGGGCCCGAGAGGTTGGCGACGAGGTTCCCGACGTTCATCGGATGAAAGCCGTCGACGTCCTTGCCGGGATCAATGGCGGTCAGAATGCGGCGCGAGTCGACCTGCGGGGGCAAGGGCATCTGCACGAGAATGCCATCGATATCTTCGCGCTGGTTCAGGGTCTCAATAATGGCCAGCAATTCGTCTGTAGTGATCGTTGCCGGCGGGGTCAGTTTTTCGCTGTAAATGCCCAGCTCCTCGCAGGCTTTCACCTTGTTGCGGACGTAGATCTCTGAAGCGGGATTATCACCCACGAGCACGACCGCCAACCCTGGCGGGCGCTGCGACTGCGTGAGGGCTCGCACGCGCGGCTTCCACTCGGCAAGGATCTGCTCGCGCACCCACTTACCGTCGAGGATGTCGGCCATTTGATCGCAGGATAGCGCGAGAACTGCACGGCTTCAGCGCCATCCACTGCTGCGGGTTGACGTGCACGCCGTTGACCGCGAGACTCCAGTGCAGATGGGGTCCTGTCGAGCGGCCGGTCGAGCCCACGTAGCCGATCACGTCGCCCTTCCTCAGCGCCGCACGCTCGGCGACCGCAAGGCTTGACATGTGCAGATAAGCCGAGGTGACGCCTTGCCCGTGATCGATTCCGATCGTGCCGCCGTGAATATTGAAGATGCGCGCGACCCTGACCGTGCCCGACGCCACGGCGTGGATGGGCTCACCGGCGGATGCGCGGTGATCGACACCGCTGTGATAATTGCCGGTAAGTTTGCCATTGTGCAGGCGCCTGACCCCGTAACGGGAGGTCAGACAGCCGGACACCGGCGGGACGAACGGCTCGTCCCAGTGGCGAACATCGGTTACCGTGTTGCGCAGCGCTTCCATCGTCTCCATCTCGCCGGGCGCTGGCTTCAGCGCCAGGACCGCTTTGCCGATCCGGATATTCTGTCTCGGAAAATGCGCATTGCGGACGGTGATGCTCGTCGAGTGCAGGACGCCGCCGGCGGAGTCAAGGAACTCGAACTCGTATGAATCGGGATCAAGCAGCGCGGGCACGGGCATCAGGCCGGACCGGCCACCATCCGGTTCGGGAAACAGACGCACCGTGCGGCCGGCCATACGAGCGGAAACGGCGGCGGAGCCTGCACGCAGGCGAATCGTGTCACCCTGCTGCGCGATTGCAGGATCGACGTTCCACGGCTGCGCTCGGCATGCAGTCACGATCAGAATGGCAAGCCAACGCACATCTCAGAGTAGCCTCGGGGACAGAATGGCCGGAGTCCCGCGTGCGCCGAGGAAGGCGGGTCAACACCGGGCGACACGGCGGAGAAACTGCCTGGTCGACTGGCTCGGAGCTGGTGCTGCTGCTCAGGAATCGGACTGTTCGGGCGAAACCGCAGCCCGCGGGCACCGAGGCCCAAACTGCGCATTTCTTCCTGTTGGCAGCCTTTCACAATCGAGGCCCACCGAAACAGCTGGCGTAGTGCGGGAAGGCAGCTGTTCGGGTGAGGGCTTATGGCGTGCAGGCTGGCGCGGTACGGACCGATTCTGGCCAACTGCATGCGGCCCCCGCGCGGCGGACCGCCTTGCCCGCCTGCCGCGGTCTGCTACGCCCCGAGTAACCCCTGCGATGCAGCATTCCGGCGCATGAGCGCTAATGCCTATTGCTTCAGACAGTGCTTGTAACTGATCCTGACAAAACAGGCAGCAGCGCATGACAGACATGAGGAAAGATCAGGAATCCGGAACAAGGCTCGAGTCCTGGAAGGAGATCGCGGCATATCTGCACCGCGACGTGAGCACGGTGCGCCGGTGGGAAAAAGAAGAGGGCCTGCCGGTTCATCGGCATGAGCATCGTGAGCGCAGCACTGTTTTTGCGATCCCGGAGGAACTCAACGCGTGGCGGGACAGCCGCCGGCCGGAACCACAATCCTCATCGGCGCCTTCAACCGTGCGGCGGGCAATAATTGCGGCAGCGCTGACCCTGACGCTCCTTACGTCGGGGTGGGCTCTTTGGCGAGCGGGACTGTTTCGCCTGCCTTACCCGCTCGTTGAGGCGGCTGAGCCACGCAGCCAAACTTCACTTCGGAAGGTCTGGTCCGGGTCCGACGTGTACAACGTCGGTGCAGTCTCTCCGGACGGGCGGTACCTCGCCGCAGCAGACCGCGATTCCGGCGATCTGATCATACGCGAGATCAATACCGGTGCGACGCGGCGCCTCACGGGCGGCCACTTGCCCTGGAGGCAATGGACGGAGTCTTTCAGGTTTTCCTCGAACAACAAGCTTCTCGCCTACAACTGGGCGAACGAAAACGCAGAGTACGAGCTGCGCGTGCTCGAAGTCGCGCAGCCGCAGCCCCGTGTCATCTTTCGGAGCAGGGACGTCAGTCACGCAGTTGTCAGCGACTGGATGCGAGACGGCTCACAAATCCTGGTGCTCGCGTGGAGACCCGATCGCACAGCGGTCCTGGCTCTCCTTCCTGCTGCCGGCGGTGACCTCCGTGTGCTGAAGCACTTCGATGAACGTACACCGAGTTACGCAGCGCTTTCCCCTGATGGGCGCCTCATCGGCTACGATGTTCCTCGCGAAATCGGGTCCGCAGACCGTGACATTCACATCATCACGGTTGACGGAAGCCTCGACTACGGCGTCGCCGAACACCCGGCTACTGATACTTTCGTCGGCTGGACCCCTTCCGGCGACCACATCCTGTTTGTGAGCGATCGCTCCGGCCGAAATGACCTCTGGAGCGTGCCGGTACACGAGGGGAAGATATCCGGCAACCCTGAGCTGCTCAAACGAGGCATCGAGTTAACAAGCGCAGTGGGCATAACGAAAGCGGGCGTGCTCTATTATTCCGTCCGACCGAGCGAGGGAGACGTTTATGTCGTCGCACTCGATGCAGTGAACGGCAAAGCACGCGGAGTGCCCCGCGCAGCCTCACCCAGTTTCCCCGGAACCCACAGCAAGCCAGAATGGTCGCCCGATGGTCGCAAGCTCGCGTTTATATCAGCTCGGAGCCGACTGCCGTACAGCCAGCACACAGGCAGCAGACGGCTTCGCATTCGGGATCTGCGGAGTGGGGAGGAGACCGAACAGCACTTTGACATCCCCGGCCTGACCACGCCTCGCTGGTCTCCTGACGGGAAGCATCTGATCGTCGAATCCCATGGCAGCAGCGGCCGAGCCTTCTACCTGGTAAATCTCGCAGGCGGAAAAGCCCAAAGACTTCCGGTCGAGCGCGAAGGCTCAGACCCGAACATGGTCGTGGTGTGGGCTCCGGATGGCAAGTCGCTTCTTCTGGGAACCCGCAATATAAAGGAGCGGCAAGCGTTCATCCTCCGGCGGGATTTAGCGACCGGAGGCGAA
>DASSSG010000511.1:0-6505 GCA_035708545.1 Bryobacteraceae bacterium
TCGCACAAGATCCCGACGACGATCGCGTCGCGATGCCAGCAGTTCAGCTTCCGCAGTGTGGATTTTCCGGAACTGGTGGCGCGGATGCGGTGGATCTGCGAGCAGGAAGGCATTCAGGCCGACGACGAGTCGCTCGCCGTGCTTGCGCAGGCGGGCGAGGGCAGTGTTCGCGACTCTTTATCGGCACTGGATCAGGCGATTGCCTGCTGCGGCAGCAGGCTGAGCGCGAGCGAGCTGCGCGGGTTGCTGGGACGGTTCGGGATCGAGTCGCTCCGTCAGGTTACCGATGCGCTGGCGGCCGGCGACGGCAGCGGCATGCTGGCCGTGGTGCAGGAGCTCGAATCGAACGGGCACAACCTGCAGCACTTCTGCCGCGAGCTGGCGCGCTACTTCCGGAACCTGCTCGTCATGAAGGTCGCGGGCGGAGAGAGCCGGTTGATCAGTGCATCCGCCGCCGAGCAGGAAAGCCTGCGCGCGATCGCGGCGAGGTTTTCGGAAGAGGACCTGACCCGGTACCTGCAGCTCACGCTCGATCTCTTCAGGGACCTTCAGTTCTCGCTGCAGCCCCGCCTGCACATGGAACTCGGGCTGCTGAAGCTGGTTCACGCGGGCCGGCTGGTTGCAATCGAAGAGGCGCTTGCGAATCTGGGCGCGGCGCCCGCTCAACCGCAGGCGCGACCCGCTTCGCCGCCGGCTCCGCCTGCCGCGCAGCGACCATCGGGACCATCGCCGTTCCAGCGCGACACGGCGCGCAAAACGGCCGCCGCACCTGCACCGGCTCGAACCCCGGCGCCGCAGGGCGACATCAAAGCGGCACTCCACGGCGCGCTCGTCAGCCTCGGCATGATGTTCGCCGCCGACAACGTGGAGAAGTCAGACGTCCGCGAAGAAGGCGGCGAGGTGCTCATCACGGCTCCCGAATCTGCGCGCATGCTCACCATGTCGGAAGCAGACCTCAGGAAGGCGCTGCAGTCTCTGGGCAAGCCGCCGCGCGTTAAGATCACCTTCGGCGAGGTGACCTCGGCGCCGCTGGCCGTGCCGAAGTCCGGCGCCGAAGATGACCTCGAGCAGCGTGCGCTCTCGGATCCGAGCGTCCGCCGTTTCCGGGAGCTGTTCCCGGATGCGCAGGTCCGCACCATTCGCAATCTCAAACAGGATTAAGCTGCGGGAGGAGCCCCACATGAAGATGCCCGGCAACATGCAGGCCATGATGAAGCAGGCGCAGCAGATGCAGCAGAAAATGCAGGAGGAGATCGCGCAGATTCGCGTGGAGGCCTCCGCGGGCGGCGGCATGGTGACCGTGAAGATGGACGGCCAGAAGAACTGCCTGGGCGTCACGATCGACCCGGAAGCGGCCGGCGATGTCGAAATGCTGCAGGACATGGTGATGGCTGCGTTCAACGAGGCGGTCAAGAAGGTCGAAGAGCAGGCGCAGCAGAAGATGAGCGGAATGCTCGGCGGCATGGGCCTGCCGCCCGGGCTGTTCTGACGGCGCATGCCGGATTTCGCCGCGCCGCTCGCGCAGCTCATTCAGGAAGTGAAGCGGCTGCCCGGTATCGGCCAGAAGTCGGCGCAGCGGATCGCGTTCCATATCCTGCGCGCGTCGCGCGATGATGTCGAACGCTTATCGCAGGCGCTGCTCGACGTCAAAGACAAGCTCGGGCTCTGCGCATCGTGTAATAACATCAGCGATTCCGAGCTGTGTCCTTACTGCAGCGATACGACGCGCGACGAAACCGTTATCTGCGTGGTCGAAGAGCCCCACAACATTCTGCCGATCGAGACGACGCGGCAGTACAACGGCGTCTATCACGTGCTGCACGGCGCGCTGTCGCCGCTGCGCGGCATCGGGCCGGAACAGCTTCGCATCAAGAGCCTGCTCGAACGGCTGCAGTCCGGCGCCGCGAAAGAGATCATCATCGCGACCAATCCCAACGTCGAAGGCGAGGCGACGGCGGCTTATCTGTCGCGCCTGCTGAAGCCCCTCGGAGTGCGCGTGACGCGGATCGCCATGGGCATTCCCGTCGGCAGCGATCTGGAGTTCGCTGACGAGGTCACGATGACGAAGTCGCTCGAGAACCGTCGCGAACTGTGACGCTTTTCGCGCTGGGCGGCGGCTGAGCCGGTGCTGGTGGAGCGGTGTCGATGGGCCGGCGGGCTGCAGCCATTGACGAGCTCGCCCGCGCCGGCCTGGAAAAGCTCGTCGCCGGGTACGAACATGCCCGGTGGGCAGACTAAGTCCGTCGCAGGCCAAGCCCGGCTAAAGCCTGACACACATACAACGACCGCCAGCAGTTATTGACTCCATATTAGTTTCACTAATGATACGCCCTGCCGGGGTAACGGGAAGCGCATGATGAGCTGCCCCTCCTTTGCCGTGCGCCACTCTGGTGAACCCATCAGTTGTAACTGGCCGGCGCGCTCGAGCTGCCGGTACTGCCCGTCGGTCGGCCTCTCTGGGGAGCCGAGCTTCTTCCACACCTCATACGAATTGCTGTGGTCACCGTCGACTCGATAATGATGCGACATCACGCGGCTGCCCGGCAGGCCATTGACGGTCAGTTCGATGTCGGCCGGCGATGAAGCCGCATCTGCGTCGTGATAGTTCCAGAGCATGATCGCTACCGAGCGGTCATCCCGAGAGGCGACGGCGCTGATGTCCGCGGCCCCTTTCACACCGGATGCAAGCATGTGATCCAGCTCGAGGGCGGCGCTGGAGCGGGCTTCCACGCGATGGGCGGGCATCAGCCCAAACATGCGGAAAATGTTCAGGACGGGTTTGTTAATGCCATTAGTGGCAAGATCACGAAAGCCCTCGAAGTATGACTGGTCTTCGAACTCGAAGGCCCACGTAACAGCACCCTCGAAGTTCACTTTGTGGCGCGCGGCAAGCTCGTACTTGCGGGCGAAGGTCGCGGCCGTGTAGCTCGAATACATTGTGCCGTTGCGATAGGCGTTCTGAGGGTGGAACCGCATTGCACACGCTGCGCAGCCTTCCGGGTCGGACTCGCCGATGATGATGGGCAGCTTCTTCAGCTCGGGAAAACCGGCAACAATCTCGAAACCGCGATTGATGTCGCGAAGCTGGAACTCGCTCCCCATCTGCACGCGGCCGTCAACGAATCGAGGACGGCCCTTGGCGTGAAAACCAATGAAATCGAGCGGCGAGCCGGTATTGCCCGTCGCGTAGTTCTTTCCACGGAGGACGTGCTCGAGGAAGTCAGTGAGAAACTTCGCGGCGCGCTCGCTGCCGGGACCGGTCGAATGCGGACCGCCGATGCGGGCCGAAGGGAGTGCGCGTTTCACAGCATCCGCACTGTAGTCGTAGAGCTTGTGATACTCCTCCGGCGTGCCCTGCCAGTAACCGATATTCGGTTCGTTCCAGACCTCCCAGTACCAGGACTCGACCTCAGCGCGACCGTAGCGTTCGATCGAGTGACGCACCCACTGGTACACGAGCTCGCCCCACCTGGCGTAGTCTTTGGGAGGGTAGGCCCAGCCCGTGAAGATCGTGTTATACGTCTTGTCCGGCGCCCAGGAGTGACGGTACGGCTGCGGCTTTATCGACAGCGCCTCGGGCATGAAGCCGATTTCCACGAGCGGCTTCAATCCGCGCTCGAGATATGTATCGAAAATACGATCGAGCATCGTCCAGTCGTAACGCGGCCTGCCGGATGTGTCCTCGGTGTAGGCGTTCGTGGAGCCCCACTTGAGTGCCGCCGTACCGTCGCCCGTGGTGAGTAAGTTGTGAGCGCGCACATATACCGTAACCGGACTCAATGCGGCGAGTTCTGACAACAGTTTCCTGCCGTCCTTCATGTACGTGTAGTTCGGCTCGTCGTAGCCGAAGAACCTCCAGATGGGCTTCAGTGGTCCGAGCGGATTCGCGGCATTTACCTTAATGGACACTGACTGTGCTCCGGCCGCTGCCGCCAGGCTGAGAAGAAGGAGTAAGGTTCGCAACATGGTCAGTCGTTGTATTTCAGAGCGACCGGCATTTGCCGGGCAGAGGTCGATGTGCTGTTCACAAGTCCTGCGGTGTTCGAATCGATGGCGGAGTTGGGCGCCGAAAGGTTCGGGGTATTCGGCAGATTGAACACCTCGAAGCGGAACTGCAGCCGTGAGTCCTGCGTAACCCTGAACTGCCTGAACATGGAGGGATCAATGATCCACATGATATCCGCTTGAGACACAGGAGAAGCCGATGTACCGCGGGAAGGGACGGCGGGCGTGAATGCCGCCGGTGCCGGCGTCCGGGATATGGTAAGCATTCCCGCCCTGAATGTGCGATCCTTTGTTGCCGACATACTCGATCTCGGGGACGATCGTTTTCGCGAACTACTGCTCGACACCGAAGTTCCACTGCTGATCGTTGCCCATTCGCAGGCGTGTGTAAGCGGGGATCAGGCCAATTGTGGAGTTCGGTGAGCCGAGCGGTGCACCGAGACAGAAGTCCGCAAGAGTTCGCCGCGGAATTGTGCCCCGATCGTTCAGCGAGCTGTCCTCCAGCAGCAAGCGTGGCATGAGCAGGTTCACACGTCCGTCCGAGTATTCCCCTTCCCAGAAAATGTCGTGACCGCCTCGGATGACGGTCGTCTCCTCCATGGGTTTCGGGTTCGCCGGCGTATATAGGTCGGCTGCGTAGCCCGACTTCCTTTTTGCCGGTTGGCTGTTTCGTCATGTTGTTCGGGGCCGGTGCGGAGCGGCGTACGCGGCGTCGAACGAGTCAACACATCGTATGGTAAGCGCCTGCGAAATGCAAGTACCGTAGCCCGTAAACGAGGGCCGCCGGTTGCGGGGCGCGGCAAACCTGCGGGCGGCGGCC
The DNA here is from genome assembly GCA_035708545.1 of Bryobacteraceae bacterium. Lineage (GTDB taxonomy): Bacteria > Acidobacteriota > Terriglobia > Bryobacterales > Bryobacteraceae > DASSSG01. The sequence continues at coordinate 4,826 of DASSSG010000511.1, forward strand.
GGCCAGAAGTGGCCGCCTGACATGCAGCCGCTCGCAGCAGGATTGCCGCTCCGCGTGGCCGCGCCGCATGCCCGCTCAACAGATTACCCGCTCTTAAAGCAGGAACCCCTGAATCTCCCTTACGGTGGCCGCCCGCCGGCCGGCACTCCCTCCCGGATCGCGCCCGGAGCTTGTCTGACGTTTTCGCTGCCGGCGCAATTCTCTCGCAGCCTCGGCGCGCAAGCGTCGCCTGGCAAGGGTGCTGCCGTTCCTCGCTGGTCGAAGAACATTCCATGGCGACCGCAGGATTTCTCAAGCGGCAGAGGCCATCGGCATACGATAGTCGAAAGCCGATGCTGACGACCCCTGACGCAATCGCCGCGCTGTGCCGCGAAGCCAACGCAGCCGACGCATGCGTCGGCCTCATCACCTGGATGCACACGTTTTCAGCTCGCGTATTCAGTCATGCGTACGGTGTCGATGGCCGGCGGGCACTGATCGCGTTTGCACCCCTGTTCGGCAGCCAGGCTGCGCGGGGGCAGTGCGAACTCCGGGTTCATTGACCGCATCGGCCTGCCACAGAAGCGATACAGCCGCGACTCCCGATCATCAGCGCCGCGCAAGATGCTGATCGGGCAGTTCCGCTCAGACGCGTGGCTTCGGTTCACGCTTTGAGGAATCCGCTCATCCCGGTTTCACGGGCGCACAGTTCGTCATTGAGCGGATCGTCGAGCGCAAGCAATGCCCGCAGTTCCGGGCTGAGCCGGGCCTGGGTCTCGGGCCGCAGCAGTTTCTTCTGGTACTGCTGCTGCGCCTTGTCCCAGCGTGTATAGAATCCGTGCACCGCGCGCCGCGGGTGGCCCGTCCGATTCGCGGTTCCGCCGTGCCAGGCGTGCGTGTTCATGACGACGATCGTGCCGGCGGGCGCGGTAATCAGGACCTCATCCGGATGCGGGGCCATGGGATCGGGGAGCACCTGCTGCGGCGCCTGGCGCCAGCGATGCGAGCCAGGTATTATCCGTGTGGCGCCGTTCTCCGCGGTAAAGTCATCGAGCAGCCAGATTGTATTGCAGACCCAGTAGCCCGCATCATCGGCGATAGCGCCGGCGTCGACATGCAGCGGCTGCGGGTCGGGCGAAAAAGGATCGGCCGAGCGTGCATTGAGGCTGCTCAGCTTCACACGATCGCCGATGACGTGCTTCACGAGTTCGAGCACGCGGGCATTGCTGATCACATCCCAGAAGAGTTCGTCTTTGTCCACAAGATTGGCGAGGCGGCGCGCGTGGGGTTCTTTCCGGAACTCGCTGCCGGCGTTCTCCCCTTCGGCGGCCCACAGCCGCTCGGTCGTATGGCGCAGCCGATCGAGGAAGCTATGCGGCAGCACCTGCTCGAGAACGACGTAGCCGAGTTCGTCGAGCTGGCGGCGTTCGCCGTCGCTGATCACATCGCCAGTGTACGCCGCAGGACATCGCGTTGCCACGCCCACCGATGAGAATCACTCTTCCCCCTCCTGCGCGATATGATAGTCGCAAACAAACACTAAAGCTTCAGAGCGCACCGACCGTTAAGACGAGCAGATGCGCAGCGCGGTACGCGCCGTAGCCTTGCTGATCCTGGCCGCGGCAGCCGCAGCGGCTGAGCCGCGGCTCGTAATTGTGTTGGCGTTCGAGGAGCCTGCCTCGGATTCCCTCCTTAGCGCGA
>DASSSG010000512.1:0-6539 GCA_035708545.1 Bryobacteraceae bacterium
TCGGCTGGGCCGGCCTGCTACCAGCTGCGCTTCCATTCGCGCCACCAGTCGGCGTTCTCCAGCTTCAATGCGTTCCAGGCGGCATCGATCGCCTTTGGCTCGCTGGCGACGATACGGTCGCGCGTGACTTCCGGCGGCAGCGCGACAAGTTGCGCGAAGCGGTCAAATACGGCGCCTCGCTCGGCCTGCGGAGCCCGGGTCAGCAGGTGCCACAGGGTCAGGCCATCCTCGCTGCGCGCATGGGCGAGCACTCGACGGAGGGCATTCACATCGGCGCGTTCGTCGAATGCATTCAAAGCGATTCGCAGGTCCGCGGGCGCATCCTCCATCCAGGGCGTACCGGGTCCGCGTCGGGCGCGGGTGACGCACGCCGCGCCCGCGGGTATGAACGACTCGAGCCGGCGGTGCTGGAACGCGACCCAGCCGGTGCTGACACGCAGCAGCCCGGTGCCGTCCGCCGCAACCGACAACGTGTACTCGCAGCCAAGATCGATGGCGCGCGCCGATGGCGTGTCGACGACGAACTCGCGGGGCGGCGCCCAGATGACAGCGTGAATTTCGCCGCGTCTGAGGCGCAGGCGCCGCGAGTCGAGCACGCGCACATCCGATCCCGCGGCCGCTTCCACCTGGCCGACCTCTTCGGCGTAATAGACGGTTTTGCCGCCGCGGCGTGCGATCTCCCAGGCCGGCGGACGCGGCCAGATGATAACGGCAATGAGCGTGGCCGCGGCTGCGGCCGCCGCCAATGACGGCCAGACCCACGCGCGCGGCCGCGTACGCGCGCGCAGCGGCTTGTCATATCTGAGCGTGCCCAGGACTTGTTCGAGATCGGCGATCTCGGGATCGGGCGGGCCGGAGCGGTCCCAGAGGTAGTTTTCGTTCATCGTGCGCCTCCGAGCTTCTCCCGCAGCATTTCCATGCCGCGGCACAGATTCACACGCACAGAACCGTGCGTCAGGCCCGTGCGCTCGGCGATCTCGGGCCCGGTCAGTCCCTCCACCAGCCGGAGGATGAGCGTCTCGCGATAGGCTTCCGGCAGTGTCTGAATGATGTTCAGAACCCAGCCCGGTTCATTGCGCGGGCGGTCGGGCATGCGTTCATCGAGCTCGCTTTGGCGGCGGTTCGAGCGGTAGTAATCAATTGCATGGTGCCTTGCAATCGTAATCAGCCAGGCCGGGAACGCGGCGGGTTGGGCGAGCGTGTGCAGCTTGCGCATCGCCGTCATGAACACTTCCTGGACGAGATCCTCCGCGTCGGCGGGGCGGAGCCGGGCCAGGATAACGCCATGAACCACGCGCGAGTAACGTTCGTACAGTTCGCCGAACGCGCCGCGATCGCCGGCAGCGGCGCGCCGCACGAGCGCCTCTTCGCCCGTGCATGGCGCGCCGTTTTGCATCGCGATCGGAAATGCGCGCGCGGAACGGAGCATCTATTTTTTCGCAAGCAGGATTTCCACGTCCTCGCGCGTCGGTTCGCCTTTCACGAACTTCGCGCCCGCGCGATCCACACCTTCGGGACCGGCAGTCAGAATAACACCAGTGGTCATGCCCGCGTTACGGCCGGTGAACTGCAGGACCCATGTGCCCTCAGCAGGCCACTGCTGCGAGACGGCAAACATCCCGGGCCGGGACAGCCTGGTGATCCTGAGCGGGATGCTCTGCCTTTTGCCGCCGGCCGTGGAAATCGCGAGACCGGTGATTTCAGCCTTTTCGGGCTGGTGGCACCCGGTGGCCAGTATCGTAACAACGGCTTTGGCCGCACGGGCTTCCGCGCTCGCCTCGGGATTGCCGAGCTGGAGCCAGAACCCGCCGCCGTATAGAGAAATGGCGGCAAGCGCCGCCATTGTCAGGAGCGTGACTGTGCGTTTCATGCCGGGAAGACGGCATCAGGCGGGCCGGGTGTTAACAGGAGCGGCGGGACCTGATCTGCTGTGTCTGAAGTTTCTTAACCGCTGACACGCGGCTCGAACCGACCCACGATCGTGCGGGAAAGGTAAAGGTACTTGCGAGACGGCTGACCAGCGGCTCTAATCGAGGTCTCGCCTGGTCTCGATTTCAGTTCGTATTCGGGAGAGGAACTGCTCGAGCGGCATGGCGCCGAGATCCCTGCCCGCGCGGGTACGCACGGCCACCGCGCCCGTTTCGGCTTCCTTGTCGCCGAGCACCAGCATGTAGGGCACCTTCGTCACGGTGGCGTTGCGGATCTTCTTCTGCATGCGCTCGGAAGACAGGTCGGCATCGACCCGTATCCCGCCGGTCGCGGTAACGATCGGAGCGGTGAAGATCCGCTCCCGGACTTTAATTGCGTACTCGTTGTGCCGATCGCTGATGGGGATCACCTGGACCTGGGTCGGCGCCAGCCACACCGGGAAATTGCCGGCATAGTGCTCGATCAGAAACGCGATGAAGCGCTCGTGCGAGCCCAGCGGCGCGCGATGGATGACGTACACCGGATATTCTTTCGTATCCGGGCCGATATAAGTCAGATTGAATCGCTCGGTAGCGAGGAAGTCGAGCTGGTTGGTCGAGATCGCGTACTCATTGCCGATCGCATTCTCGATGATGAAGTCGATCTTCGGACCGTAGAAGGCGGCGTCGCCTTCCATCTCCTCGTACATGTAGCCGGATTCTTCCATCGCCTGCCGCACGATGTCCATCGCGGCGAGCCACTTCTGCGGTTCGTTGACGTATTTGTCGAGACGCGCGAGATCCGGCATGGCAAAGCGCATGAAATACTCTTTGATGCCGAACAGCTCGTAATACCGCGCGTGCAGCCGCATGACGCGAAGGAACTCGTCCTTCGCCTGATCGAACGCGCAGTAGATGTGCGCGTCGTTCTGGGCAAAGGAACGAACGCGCATGAGACCGCTGAGCACGCCGCTCGCTTCATACCGGTGACACAAACCGTATTCGGCGATGCGATACGGCAGCTCGCGGTGCGATCGCGGACGGTGTGCGTACACGGTATGGTGATGCGGGCAGTTCATCGGCCGCAAATAGTATTTCTGCCCTTCGATTTCAAAGGGAGCGTACATGTCGTCCCTGTAAAACGGCAGATGCCCGGAGCGATAGTACATCTCCTCTTTGGTGATTACCGGAGTGGACACGGTCACATAACCGTCGCGCCGCTCTTCTTCTGTTGCAAGGCGCTCCAGCTCTTTGCGCATGACGGAGCCGTTCGGCAGCCACATCGGCAGGCCGGGACCGACATCTTCGGCGAAGAAGAAAATCTCCAGCTCTCGGCCGAGGCGCCGGTGATCGCGCTTCCTCGCCTCCTCGAGGCGGCGCAGGTGCTCCTCGAGTTCCTCTTTGGTGTCGAACGCGAGACCGTACAGGCGCTGTAACTGGGGGTTGGTTTCCTTGCCGCGCCAGTACGCGCCGGCGACTTTAACGAGCTTGAAGGCTCCGATTTCCGAGGTGTCGGAAACATGCGGGCCGCGGCAGAGATCGACGAAATCGCCCGTCGTGTAGAACGAGACCTGCGATGCGCCGCCGGCGCCGTTCGCGCCAATGACGCTGTCGTCACCGACCTCCCTGGCGACAGCGGTGGTGCCTTTTTCCCTGAGGAGGCGGAGGAGTTCGACTTTGTAGGGCTGATTGCGCCGCTCCATCTCGCGAATGGCTTCATCGATGGGTAGTTCAGTCCGAGCGTATCCAAGCCGCTTGTTCTTGAGCTCGCGCATCTTCTGCTCGATTTTTCCGAGGTCGTCGACGCTCAGTTGTTCGGGCAGATCGATGTCGTAGTAAAAACCGTCTTTGACCGCCGGGCCGACCCCGAATTTCGCCTCGGGCCAGATCGCCTGGACGGCAGCGGCCATCAGGTGCGCGGTCGAATGGCGCATGCGCTCGAGTTCGGGGCTGACCTCGCGCTTCCGGATGGGCAAACGAAAACTCCTTCTTCAGATTGCCGGGCAGGATTCGATCGAGAGCCTGCCCGGCGCGGGGCAGGCTCCGCAATTACACCTTTGCCGGCTTCGGTGAAACTCTCCAGGTCTTCTCGTCGAAGTAGAGGACGCGGCCTTCTCGATAGGACTGGACCGCCATCGAGATCAGCACCTGCGCGCGCGCGCCCGTCTCAACGTCGAGGCGGGGCTTCTGGCGCGTGCGGACGCAGTTCAGGAAGTCCTTCACGTGCGTCTGCATGACATTGAGCTGTTCGACCGGGATCTTGATTGGGTCGGTCCCCCACTTCGCCTTGTACTCGTCATTGATCGTTCTGCGTTCGGGGATGACGGTGATGTGCGGGGTCGAACCCTCGAACTGCCCGTGCTCGACCATGACGATCGTGCCTTCGTGGCCGCGAATGGTGCCGGGGATGTGCTGCGAGTTCGCCATGGACGCGCTCAGGTTCAGGGCGTGTCCCTTTGCGTACTCGCCAATGAGGAAGAACGTATCGGGAACCTCGCGGTCGGCGAGGCTGGGGTTTTCAGGCCGCTGCCTGAAAACGTAGATCCCGCCACCGGCGGTCACCTTGTGCGGAAACTGCGGCTCGCTCCAGCAGATGTTCATGGGCGCGACGACGTGATAGAACAAGTCGGTGGCGATGCCGCCCGAGTAATCCCAGTACTTGCGGAAGCGGAAGAAGCGGTCCGGATCCCAGGCGCGCTTCGGGGCGGGTCCGAGCCACATCTTCCAGTCGATATAGTTCTCACCCTTTGCATCGGGGCCGGCTTCGGGATCGATCTTCCAGTTCCACTCGCCCTCGCGAGAGTTGCGGTGGTAGGAGCCCTGGCTCATGATCATCTGGCCGATCATCCCGTCGGCAATGGCCTTTTTCGCTTTCTGCCACTGGTCGCCGGACGTCGTCTGCGAACCAACCTGGAGCACGCGTTTCGTTTCCCGAACGGTATCGACGAGTTGCTTCGCCTCGGCGATGGTGTGACACATCGGCTTTTCGAGATAGACGTCCTTGCCCCGATCCATGGCCGCGAGCGCGATCGGCGCATGCCAGTGATCCGGCGTGGCGACGATCACGGCATCGATGTCAGTGCGGTTCAGGATCTCGCGGTAATCGAGGTAACCGTCTACTTTGGCCTTGAACTTCTCCTCGTGGTAGGCCTTGTTGCGATCGATGCGCTTCTGGTAGACATCGCAGACCGCGACCACTTCGGCCGAGTTGTCCTGCTGCCCGGCGCGCGCGAACTCCACGCCGACATAGCTGCCGCGACCGCCTGCACCGATCACACCGATCCGGATGCGGTCATTCGCGCCGATAACACGGCCGGAGGCCTTACTGGCGGGACGGGCTGCCGCCGTGCCGGCGAGACTGAGCGTAGCGCCGGCGGTGGCAGTCCTGAGGAAATCTCTGCGATTTACCGAATCCTGAGCGGACATAGGGGGTACCTTTCTTCCAAAGCGCAGGCAAGCGCGGGATTTCACGTGGCTCGACTCTCCCAGTGTACTGTACTCGCTTATTTCCGAAGCACCGGTTACCGGGAAAGCGACGCTACCGGGCTCGGGGTTTCAGGACGGCTAACACTGTTCTTCGCGAGCGCCTGCCACCAGATGTACAGGCATGCAAAGTGGCCCAGCACGCCCAGGATATTGCCGACGAGCACGGTGTGCGGCGAGAGGTGTCGCAGCGACTGCGCGATCGCATCGCAGGTCATCTGCACGCCGAGCCCACCGGAGATCATGAGCAGTATCTGGTTGCGCTGCCGTTCCTGACCCGCTCTGACGGCGATCAGCACCAGCCACAACCCGAGATTGACGAGAGCGAGGCAGAAGCTCAGATTGCGTGAGGCATAGGTCATCCAGAGGTCTGGATTGTCATGGTGCTGGAGCCAGAAGCAGCCGGCCCAGAACAACACCGCGAGCACGATGAGCAGCCGCCGCACGGACACACGCTGTTGTGAGCTCGGAACCGCATAAACGATCAGGGAAATGACGATGGCGTACAGGCCGGCGAGCCGAATGAAATCCCCGGTCCAGAACACCTGGGACCAGGTTCGGCTCATCCGGCCCTCGTCGAGACGGAAGATTATGTCCAGAACAGTAGTGACAAACAGCGAAATCGTGTAGAGAAAAAGGGCGAGGAACTCACGAACGCGCCCCCCGAGCAGGGAGGAGAGCACCACGAACTGCAATGCGAGTCCGACGATCCAGAAAACAGCTTGCAGGACTACCATCTTGCTGCGTGGTTGCTCCTCCGCTCGAGGCAACACTGGCCTTATCGGCAGAAACGGGAGAATACCTAAACTTTAACAGACGTGACACGGCTGGTTCCGATAGCGGTTACGCCACTTTCGGTGGATTCCAGGGATCGGGCGGCATCGTCGGGCCGTTTTCGTCGTCACGCACTACGCCGGCAACCTTCGGGGGATTCCATGGATCGGGCGGCATGGTGGGGCCGTTTTCGTCATCACGCAGTACGCCGGCAACCTTGGGAGGATTCCATGGATCGGGCGGCATGGTGGGGCCGTTCTCGTCGTCACGCACTACGCCGGCGACCTTGGGGGGATTCCACGGATCAGGCGGCATAGTGGGGCCGTTTTCGTCGTCACGCACTACGCCGGCAACCTTGGGGGGATTCCACGGATC
>DASSSG010000513.1:0-8990 GCA_035708545.1 Bryobacteraceae bacterium
GGCTTTACGGGACCGTCCAAGCAGTGAACCCTTTCGCAGCCAGCCGAAAGAGCGGCCGGAAACCGGAGTGACGATCTCGGCGAAAAGAGGAGCACCGGGTGTTTCCGGCCTGGGTCGGGTCCGCGATTCGCGCGCGGCCGCGTGTATTACCTGCTCTGCCGTTTCGCAAGTACCTTCACCACTCGCTCACGGTCGTGGCTCGGTTTTGAGCCGTGCACGTCAGCAAGCGGTAGCAGACGGATCTTGTTCGCTGGTGAGCACCGTCGGAACGCAAGTGATCGGGTTTCGAGCACAGGGTAGACACAGTACGAACGAGTTGGCTTTACAAAAGAAGAATCGGCCCGCCCGGACCACACCTCCGGCGGGAACCGTTTCGGCGCCGATCGGAGCAAATCCTCTAACGCAGGCTTCGCATATCTTTCAGAGTCAGTAACCGAGCGCGGCGAAGTCTGCGCAACGGATGTCATTGCTGAAATCACTAAGATCAGGCCGATCCTGAGCACGATTGTTGCCAGACTCCTTCTGCCGTCATATTAACCGCTCTCTTCGCAGTTGTCCAGGCTGCATTTGTGCGGGTTTCTCCGCACTCGACTCGAGCACCCTCCGATATTGCATGTCTGGCTCCCATGCCTGGTCCAGGTTTAATAACGAGCGGTCGCAGAATCCTCGCACTTAGTCTGCCGTCTCTGAAGTGTCTTGACGGCTCGCTGACGCGCGCGGCTCGGAAAGCGAGCCCACGACCGTGCGGCAATGGTAAAGTCACTTGCGAGACAGCAGACCAGCGACACCTTACTATGGGTAGCGGATAAATGCGCAGGCTTCTCTGTCCGATGCTCGCACTCAGTCTGTTCGCCGGCGACTGGCCTCAGCTTCGTGGTCCGAACGGCTCCGGCCTGTGCCCTTCCTGCGGGCCACTGCCAACCGAGTTTGGACCCCGGAAGAACGTTCTGTGGAAGACAGACCTTCCAGCAGGGAAGTCTTCCCCCATTCTGGCAGGGGATCGCATTTTCCTCACCGCTTCCGAGGGCGATGATCTGATTACGATATGCCTGAGCCGCACCACCGGCAAGGTTCACTGGCGGCGATCAGTCCGCGCCCCCAGGCGCGAAGCCCGGCACCCGCTCAACCACCGCGCGGCACCGACGGCGGTCACCGATGGAAAGAGCGTCTTTGTCTTCTTCGCGGATTTCGGCTTGTTCGCTTATGATTTCGAGGGCAAACAGCGATGGCAGTTGCCGCTCGGACCATTCAACAGCCAACACGGCATAGTTGCATCGCCCATCTATGCCGATGGAAAGGTGATTCTCGTCTGCGATCAGGACACCGATGCGTACATCATCGCGGTGGAGGCAGACAGCGGCAATGTCGCCTGGAAAGTGCCGCGCGATGTGATAAACGGGTACTCCACCCCTGTCGTTTACCGTCCAGCCCGCGGTCCCGCACAAGTCATCGCAGCCGGCTCCTACCAGCTCACGGCGTATTCGATCACAGATGGTGAACGGCTCTGGTTCGTTCGGGGTCTCACCTGCCAGCCAAAATCGGCGCCCACGATTGCCGGCGACATTGTCTACTTCAACGGCTGGACTCCCGGGAACGACGCGGGAGAGCAGGTCGAACTGCCCACCTTCGGCGAGGTGATCGCCGCAGCCGATGCCAATCACGACAAGAAGCTCGCTCAGGTGGAACTTCCACATCCCTGGCAGCCCGCGGGAACCTGGCGTGCGATCGACCTCGATCGGGATGGTTTTCTGAACGAGAGGGAATGGACATTCTTCCGCACCCGGCGTGCCTCGCGCAACGGTCTGCTGGCTGTGAAACTCGGGGGCAGCGGCGACGTGACAGACACGCATGTGCTCTGGCGATTCGAAAAGTCGCTGCCCGACGTACCGGAGCCCCTGGTTTACAACAACGTGGTTTTTCTCGTCCGCAGCGGCGGAATCGCAACCACGTTGAACGCCCAGACCGGCAAGGTACTCAAGCAGGCGCGTTTGACGGGCGCGCTCGAAGACTATTACGCCTCACCGATCGGCGCCGACGGCAAGGTCTACATAGCCAGCGAGCATGGCAAGGTCGTCGTACTGCGCGCGTCCGGCGACTGGGAAATTCTGGCGATGAATGAATTCGATTCGGAGATCTACGCAACTCCGGCGATCAGCGAAGGCCGAATATATATTCGGACGCAAAACGCCCTCTATGCCATTGGCTCGTCCACCGGTCGCAACGGATCCTGACCTGATCCGGCGCGGGCGCCGCCGAGTGTGATCTCTATTGCCTGACGCGAAGCGCCTCGAACTCCCGCAGCCCCGCCAGCGTGAGTATCATCCGGCAATCGCCGCCGCTGCACACAAATGTAAGCTCGGCTGACGAGGCCCTGGCCTCAAACACCGTCTCGGACTTTGCGTCCAGCGGCAGCTTCATTCCATTACCCTCCGGCATCAGCCGAGCTCCTGATCGCGTAATCACGATATCGCCGCCCATGGCTCGCTGCACCGCCTCAGGCGCGTTCAGTCTGTAGCGCCCGACGTACCGGTCCAGCGTAGCCGGATCCAGCGCGACATACTTCGGAACGTCCTCCTTCATGCGGTCACCCAGCCAGGCTTCAGCTGCGCGATGCGCCAGGTCCCCCGCCGCCGGCAACGGGCCGGGCGGACGCATCCCGGTATTCGACAGAACGATGATCGTGAACGCCTCATCCGGGTACCGCGAGAGCCAGGTATTAAAGCCCGTGATGTCTCCGCCATGCCCAACCTCGCGCAAGCCGCGGTACGCGCCTGTAATCCAGCCGAACCCGTAACGGCAACGCCGTCCATCTTTGAGAACACCGGGCGTCATGGCAAGTTCCAGAGTCTCCTTTCGCAACAGCTTCGCCGCCGCCAGCGCCTTGTCCCAGCGCACGAGATCCTCGACCGTGGAATAGAGCCCTCCCGCGGCTCCGGCTCCGCGTGCATCCTGTAGCGCCGCCGCGCGATACGAGTCCTTTTCGAACAGGTACCCCATCGCCCGTCCCGCGAGTTCTTCCGTTTTGTCCCACCCTGTGTTCTTCATCCCCACCGGAGTGAAGACGTGGTCGCGAAGGTATTCGTCCCACGGCTGTCCGGATACCCGTTCCACGACCCGGCTCAGCAGGTGGTATCCATTGTTGCTGTAGTTGATCCGCGTCCCGGGCTCGAACTCGAGCGACCTTTTCCGCGCCTCATCAAGCGACATGAAGTCCGGCACACCGGCGGTATGGCCGAGCAATTGTGAAATCCGAATTCCCTCCGCAAACCCTGTCACATACTTCGAAAGCGGATCGTCCAGCTTCACCTTCCCGCGTTCCACGAGTTGCAGCACCGCGATCGCGGTGAATGTTTTGGTTATGGACCCCAGCCTGAAGATCGTTGACGGCGAGTTGGGCACGGCTTTGGCGACGTCAGCCATGCCGTACGCCTTCATCAGGAGGACTCGGCCATCACGAACTGCGACAACCACGGCGCCCGGCGACTTGCCGTCCGCAACGGGACGGAACAACTCGTCGACACGGGCTTCCGCATCGGACATCGCCGCTGGCCACGCAATCGAAACCGCAAGAAACAAGACTCCACAGTAGAGGGCGCGCATAACTAATGATGTGCGAATGCTCATCGCGGGTGTGTGAATCCGCACTCTTTCCACAATTTTTCCCAAACCCAGATCCCATACGCGCCCTTGACCGGCAGGGGGAATCCGAGCTGATGTGCCAGCATACACACCTGCCCGCGATGGTGGGCGTCATGGGAAATCATGTATGTCACCATCGCTGCGCCGGCAGGCCACGGTCTCGCCCATCCGTCGCGGCGAAAGGCTTCGACGCGACACTCGGGGCGGACGAGAGCGCCGGCGAGCATTTCGCAACAGCGCGCAGCACTCTCGGCCAGCGCTATGCTGGCCTGCTTCTGCGAACAGCGAGCGCCATCGAGCGCGGCAGGGAGCCTCAGATGCGGGGCCGAGAGCCTCAGCCATTTGCGGCGGATGTTATGCACGTGCGAGAAGATCGCGGCGATCGTACGTCCCCTGCTCCCGGGCAGTTTGGCGCGCCACGCAGCGGGATCGAGATGTTCGAGGAGTATCTGGTTCATTCGGTCGTTTACGGCATAGCTTTCCACCAGCACCTGACCATGATCGATGACAGCAGCGGTCTGTGCGTGGGCCATGAGATCTCCAGTGGCCACCAAGCGTATCATCGAGCCCATCCGGGCCCGTGAGCGGCGAAGACGCAATCAGTCTGCGCCGATTACAGGCGCCTGAGGCCGCGGCGTTTACCTGGCCGGCGGCTTGTGGGTCGTCGGCCACGACGTGTCCAGACAGCGCGCGGCGGTCATCGGCCTGCACACCTGGTCTGCTGTCTCTGAAGCGTCTTGACCGCCTGAAAATCGCCATCACGTTGTCCGGTCTCTGACGGTCGCGTCTCGGAAACGCGACGTGGAGGCGCGGCGATGGCGGTTCGTGGGCGACTTTCATTTGTTCGTATGAGCCGCCGGAATGATTCTGAGCTCACTGACGCGCGGCTCGGAAACCGAGCTACGACCGTGCGGGAATGGCAAAGGTACTTGCGAGACGGCAGACTACCTGGGAACATGCGCCGGGCGACCTGCGTATCCCTCTTCAATGGCGTTGATACGCGATTTCCGGATTGCCGCCAGACTGTTGGCTAAGAACAAGACGTGGACAGCGGTGGCCTTGCTGGCCCTGGCCCTTGGACTCGGCGCGAATGTCGCGATCTTCTCGGTCGTCGGCCTGATGATTCGAGTGCCTCTGCCCTATCCCGAAGTTGGGCAACTCGTGCACATCCCCCAAACCAGCCTGCGGAGGGGCTTCAGCGACGCATCGGTCAGCCTGCAGGACGTGCGCGACTGGCAGGCTGCCCAGGGCATCGCCTCCATCGCTGCTTACCAGGCGCGGCCAATGGCGTTCAGCGGGGAAGGGGAGCCACAGCACCTCGCCGCGATGCAGGTCACTCCGGAATTCTTCCCAACACTGGGCGTGAGAACGGCACTCGGTCGTGCATTCTCGGCCTCGGAAGGACCCGAATCGGACGCGAGCGTCGCAGTCCTGTCCTGGGGCTTGTGGCAGGGGATGTTTCGTGGCGAGCAGAGCGTCCTCGGACAAAACATCCGTCTCAACGGACGCAACTACACAGTCGTGGGCGTCATGCCCCAGCACTTCCACTTTCTGTATAGAAAATGCGATGTCTGGGTACCCCTGTTTCTATCACCTAACCAGCGCGAAGCGGGCTGGCGAGGGCTGAGGACGGTGGCGCGCCTGAAGCCAGGAGTCTCGATCGACGAGGCGGCCGCGCAAGTGCGCTCGATCTCCGCTCGCGTTGCGAAAGAGGATCCGAAGAACAGCGACGACTGGAGCGGCCAGGTGCGTCCGCTCACCGACCGCGTCATCCCGAAGCCAGCGCGCGCGTCCGCGGGCGCGATGTTCGGAGCCGTGGGATTCGTGCTTCTCATCGCGTGTGCCAACGTCGCGAGTCTGCAACTCGCCCGGGGCATGATGCGCCGAAAAGAGTTCGCCCTGCGCGCCTCGCTCGGCGCCGGGCGTGCGACCCTGATCCGTCTGCAGGTTGCTGAGAGCCTGCTTCTGTCTCTCGCGGGCGGCTGCGTGGCCATCCTCGCCGCCTGGTGGACCGTGCCCATGCTGAAGCGTGTGGCGCCCCCTGAAATGCAGATCTTCGAGCAAGCGAGCGTCGATCTGACTACGTTTGCCTTCGCTCTCGCACTTTCACTTCTCACCGGCATCCTGTTCGGCGCGGCACCGGCCTGGCTGCTCACGCGAGGCAACGTGGCGGAAGGTCTGCAGGAAAGCAGTCGAGGCTCGACGGGGCGACGCCATTTCATTCTGAAGGGACTCGTCGTTGTGGAGATGACTCTGGCGCTCGTTCTCGTCTCGGGCGGGACAATGATGATCCGGAGCCTCATCCGCCAGCAAACGGCGGATCCAGGATTCGACAGGACGAATCTGACTGCTGCGCACCTCCTCCTGTCTGCCGTCCGATATCCTGAATCGTCCCAGATAGCCGAGTTCTATTCGCGTGTTCTCGAGAACCTGCAGCGGGATAACAGCACGGAATCCGCGGCGCTCGTTCAAACTCTTCCTTTAGCTGGCGACAACAGCTACATCGCTGTTCGCGTCGAAGGCCAGTCCGATCCGCGGCAGGATTCCGAGGCAGGGAACATGATCGTCAGCCCGGGCTATTTCCAAACCATGCGGATACCGCTCATCGCCGGCCGCGAATTCAGCCTCCAGGACCACGCCAGATCGGAAGGAGTGGCGATCGTCAATGAATCGTTTGCCCGCCGCTATTGGCCTGCTGACCGACTTCCGCTCGGGAGGCGCGTGCAGGTCGGCGGCGGGAAATCCGCATGGCTCACGGTTGTGGGTGTCACGCGGGACGTCAGGCACGTCAGCATCAGCGACCCGCCGCGAGCAGAGGTCTACCGCCCGCACAGCCAGGTTCCTGAGCGGATTATGATGCTGGTCGCGCGCAGCCGCACGGCTGCCCGGAGCACGGCGGCCGCGATACGATCGTCGGTCTGGCAGGTGGATCGCGAACAGCCTCTCTTTCGCCTGCAATCGGTCGAAGCGTTCCTGCTCAGCCGGAACACGGGTGCACGTGCAACGACGCACGTCCTGGGAGGGCTTGCAGTGATTGCGCTGCTGCTGGCCGCCATCGGCACGTACAGCGTGATGGCCTACGCCGCGGCCCAACGGCTGCCCGAGATCGGCATCAGGCTCGCTCTCGGCGCGAGCGCGAAGTCTGTCTTCACGATGGTGTTGAAGAGCGGGCTTGCGCTCGCTGGTATCGGTTTGCTTGCCGGGCTTCCGGGCGCCTATGGAATTACGCCTCTGCTGCGGATGACCACGGACGGCCTCCAGCCCAACGAAACCGCGGTCTACGCCGGCGTCGCGATCCTGCTGTTTGTAGTAGCGCTCGCGGCAAGCGCTGCACCCGCCCTGAAGGCGATGCGCGTCGATCCCGCCCGCATCCTTCGCAGCGAATGATCCACGCCAGCCGGGACAGGCGCACCCCGGCACGATCAGAGCCGCTGGCCGGAAGACCGATCGCCGAAGTGTCATTCCCAACTTGCTGACGCGCGCGGCTCGGAAACCGAGCCACGACCGAGCGGGGATGGCAAAGCTACCTGCGAGACGGCAGACTGGCGCTAAGAACAGGCACAGGAGCCGCGGCTGGCGCGCCAGTGCAGACCTGTCCTCTCAGCGCCTGGATGCGCTCGGCTTGTACCCGCACGAACCGAGACTCAGGGTAGGTCGATTTCATGTCGCTCCACATCTGGACCAGCCGCTCGGTTGCTGAAGCGCAGACGGCGTTGTCAACTCCCGCTGCATAAGCTCTCATGCGCTCGAGTAACTCCATGGTCTCGAAATTCGCGCTCAGGACGGCATTGCTTTTGGTGGGAAGCAGGGCGAGATGCTTTTGCGCTTCCGCGAGCGCCTCCTTTGCGTGCCCCATTGCATATAACCGGATTGCGTCCGCTCTGAGGAGAATCTTCTCATCGGCCTTGATGCCCGCCTGACGAATCTCTGCAAACAAACGGCGAGCCTCAGACATGTGCCGGCGCGCCCGTTCGAAATCGCCTAACCGGACCAGCGGTGCAACCGAACCGGTGAGGTAGTTCAGGCGAGCGTCCAGGGAGGAAGGGTTCGTTGAAGCGGTTTGAACTATAGCGTGTAAACGTTCGAGTAAAGTCAAAGCCCGTGCGGGCCGCATCGCTGCGATCGCCATTGCCTCCCTGCTGAAAGTTCGGGCCAGGTCGAGCTTTGCGATTTCGTTACCCCGATCCGCATTGACGAGCTTTTCGGCGATGGCACGCGCCTTCTGATAGTGCACAGCTGCTTCGTCGGGACGGCCGAGACTGAAACGGAGCGGAGATCCGAAAACATCACCGAGCGCGATATGGCTCCAATACAACTGGCGAGCGCTCCTGACCATGTGCGGGTCAGACGCCGCGCTGCTTTCGGAACGCCGAATCGCTTCCTGAAGAGTCACGACTGCCCCGGGGAAGTCGCCTGCGAGCGCTTGCGCCCGACCGAAGCCGACCAGAGTGCTTATGAGTTGTGCGTCGGTGCCTGGCGGCTTCGGCGTAGTGTTCGACAGGGTCCGCAAAATCGCGAGGGCGCGCTCGAAGGCACGAGCGGCATCGCGCTCGAAGCGTGCGTCATCGAACCAGCGCGCCAAAGCCTTCAGAGCCTGCGCCTGGCGCAGCGGCTGCAGACTCGGTGCAAGCCGCAGCATACGATCGATCGCTTCGCGCTGCTGGACGGGGCGGCCTGCCTCCTGGAAAACGGCCGCGAGACTCTCGTAGACGGCGAACAGCTTATCGAGACGCTCATTGCCGGGCGAGGTACGTTCCACGATGGCGGCGAGCTGGAGGGCCTTGAGGGCAAAATGCGAACCGCTCCGGGTATCGCCCAGGCTCGACGCGCCGCCGCCACGGCTTTGCGCGAGCCGAGAATACGCGTTGAGAAGCTCCCACATGAGTTCCAGGTCGCGGCTGTGATCGCGCTCCAAATCCTCGAGGTACTGCACTGCGATTGCGCCGAGCTTCTCGCGGGCTCTGGTGCCTCCGACGACTCCGCCGATCTCGTCATGAACCTCGAAGAGGAGTCTTTCGGCGAGGCGGCGCGTTTCGGCCGCACGATGCATCGCGTGCTCCCTCTGGCGCGCAGAGACGAATGTGGCGATCGCCAGAGCCGTTATCAGCGCCAGTGTCGCCCCGAGCGGCAGCCAGTGACGGCGCACGAAACGGCTGGACCGGTACATCAGGGAATCCGGCGAGGCCCGGACCGGGCGCCGCGAAAGATAACGATTGAGATCGTCGGCGAGCTCCGGCACAGAGCCGTAGCGGCGATGAGGCTCACGCTGGAGAGCTTTGAGAATGATGTTCTCGAGATCACCCGCGAGTTCCGGTTTAATGACGGAAGGCCGGATGACATCTTCCTCCGAG
>DASSSG010000514.1:0-3029 GCA_035708545.1 Bryobacteraceae bacterium
CCAGAGCAGAGCCTCCTCAAACAAGGAACCGCTCTTTGCTTCGACAAATCGGCCTGCGCGCGGATCGAAATTGGTCCATTTCCAGTCGCGCTCGCGCGGGGGCGTGGCGAATTCGTATCGCAGACCGAGATTCAGCGTGATCCGCTTTGCGGCTTTCCAGTCGTCCTGGAGGTAGGCGAAGTACATGTTCTGGTACAGCTGAAAGACCGTATTCGAGTCCTGTTGATAGCGAGTCGGGAATCCGAGCAGAAGGTCGGCAACAGCGCCCTGATACTGTCCGTTCTGCCCGCTGAAGCGGCCCGTGAAATCGAAGTTTCCGAGCAGTGCCGAGATATCGCGGATGCCTGTGGATGCCTGGACGAATTCGCCGCCGAATTTCAGCGTATGGACCTGAGCAATGCGCGCGAACGACTGGCGCACGTTGCGGCCGTGCGGCGTCTGGAACTGCGGCTGGGACGTGGTCCGGCCGATCCGGCGCGACAGAACCCCGTTGAAATTGAATACAGGGAGTCCGCCGCAGATGCTCTCATCGGAGAGCGATCCTTTGAGCCCGATAAGCTGCTCCGGGCAGCCCGATCCCTGGTTGACGGGCAGCTGCTGGAAATCACCCTGCATCCAGCCCACGCGTGTTTCCGACAGCAGCCTGGGAGCGAGTATCCAGGTGATGCCGGTGACGAGTGCCTGTGAGCGGAGGTCCGCCGTTCCGAACGTATCGTTATTCGATCCCTCAGACAGACCGGGCCGGAACGAGGGCCGAAAGTAGTCGGTATCCGCAAACGAATAGCGCCCAAACAGGGTCGCGAGGCGCGGCAGATTGTGATCGATGCGGATGTCAAACTGGTCGGTGCGATTGCGGTCGGCGGGGGCGAAGACGAAGTTGTTATCGAGCTGTCCTGGCGCGCCGGCGTTCGGGGCAGGGCTGACGTCAATGACGCGCTGGCCGACCGGATCAATCAGGCTGCGGCGGATCTGCCAGCAGTTTCCGCGGCCATCATTGCAGAGCGGCGTGGCCTCGATGCGGAAATCGGCTCCCGTGTCATTCGGGTTGTACGGGTTGTAGATCGGTATCGTGAACAGCCCCTGTTTCCAAACTGTTTGCGGTACCGACGACGTCCGCACCGTACCCTCGCGGCTGCGCAGTCCTTCGTAGTCGGCAAAGAAGAAGGTCTGGTTGCGCACGATGCGCCCGCCCGCGGCGCCGCCAAACTGGTTGCGCAGGCGTACCGGCTTCGCGAGCCGGTTGCGGTTGCTGAAGAAAGTGGCGGCATCGAAATTGTCATTGCGGTGGAACTCGTAAACGGAGCCGTGCAGGGCGTTACTACCGGAACGAGAAATGGCATTGATCAGCGCGCCGGCACTGCGTCCGAACTCGGCCGAGTAGGCGTTGGTCTGAATCTTGAATTCCTGGAGCGCCTCGACGGAGGGCTGGATCACCTGCATGTTATTTCCGCGAAAGCTGTTCGAGTAGGACGTGTTATCCACGCCATCGAGCTGGAAGGCATTTTGCACGACACGGTTGCCATTCACGTTGAAAGCCCCGCGGAATCCGATGCCAAGCAGGCGCGGCGTGCCCGGCAGAACGCCAGGCGAGAGCAGCGCGAGCTGATTGTAGTCGCGGCCGTTCAGCGGAAGCTCGGCGATTCTGCGCTGGTCGATAACGGCGCCGCGGCTGGACGATTCCGTCTCGAGCAGCGGCTGTGTTGCAGCGACATAGACGGACTCCTTTACGCTTCCAACGTCAAGCACGAGATCGAGGCGAGCGGCCTGGTTTACCTGAAGCGAGAGCTGCATGATGACGAGCTCTTTAAATCCTTCGGCGCGCGCCGAGACGTAGTAGCGGCCGGGCCGGATGCTGGGAAAGAGGTACAGCCCGTGCTGGCCGGTCACAGCCCTGTCGATGGCGTCCGTGCCTTCATTAGCAGCGGTGACACTCACGCCAGCAAGGAGCGCGCCGGAGCGATCGGTGACGGTGCCCCTGAGGCTTGCCGATTCGAACTGGCAGAGGCCTGTCGAGGCGAACAGCATCGGGACGATGCTGTTTCGCAGGGTCCGGTTCAGGAGAGTCATCGCGTTAGAGGTTCCTCCGCATTCAGGTTTGCTGGCTATCACCGGGGCGCGGCTCGAGCGCGGGCAGGAGGTCGCCCTGAACTTGCAGTGGTGCTCCGGATGGTTCGCTCTCCCAGGATTTGCTCTGAGTGCTTCCGGGGGCGCCGGCAGGTTCGGGCCGGTGCAAATCAGTCCGAATCCCATTTCCGGACAGGTCGGGATCCGTGGGGGCTGCGAGGCTGGAGCCGGCGAGGCGCTCGCCGCGGCGACGATTGCGCTGCATAGCTTCGAGCTTGTCAAGCGCGCGGTAGAAATCGCGCGTGGTGGTTCGCTCGTAGCGGAAGAAGTTGGCCATATGGGTATGCGAAGTTTCGGCGAGCGTGGCGGCGAGGGCGCGATCGGATTCCTGCTGCGTTATCTCTCGAGAGACGCCCTGCCGAGTGCGAAGCGAGAGGATATAGCCGCTCCACATTTCTGCTTCGACACGGCGCAGACGCAGGAGGCGCCACGAGCAGATGGCGAATTCCTCGACGAGGAGGCAGTCGGTGGGAGTCGCCGGCCGGTATTCGGCAACAAGATCCTCGCGGAGCTGTTTGAAACCGGCGGCGTCCTCGCCCGGCAGCACGGCGGTGGCGGCGGCCAATCCGTGTTGCAACGCGTTAAAACGGACGGCAGCGCGTCCTTCGTCTGTTTTGGGGCCACCGAGAGCGGCGTTTCGCCGGTTCGCTTTGAGTTGTCGTTCGGACGGCATGGCGTCCACCTCCGACCTGATTGTGGAGGGGGGAGGAGAAAGAGACGCCGGCGAACAAACACGCATGTTTGCCGGAAACTCGATACAGCTCAGGACGTTGCGGCCGGAAAAATAAAGTCAGAACAGGTGTGACCGCACAGATCCGCCGCCCACAGGCAGAGCAGAACCAGCGACTGAGCCAACGGGGGCTGTGGGAAACTGGCCGTGTGAAACGCGCCGTCATTATCTCGAT
>DASSSG010000515.1:0-6926 GCA_035708545.1 Bryobacteraceae bacterium
ACGTGGTCGAAGAGCATCGACAATCTGAACTCGGCCTTTGGCGACACGTGGGGCATGAACTCCGGCCGTCCGATGGATTACTACAATCTGTCGCTCGACAAGTCGGTCTCGCCGTACGATCGCACGCACTGGATCAAAGTCGGCGCAAGCGTCGATCTGCCGCTCGGTCGCGGCCGAACCTTCGGCAACAGCATGAACAGGGCGCTCGACTTCGCAGTCGGCGGCTGGACGCTGCAGTACATCGGCAACTACTCGAGCGGCGAGCCGATGGGATTCGGCGCTACCGGTACCGCGGTCGGCAACTTCAAGACGCAGCGGCCGGTGATCGTCAATCCCAACGGCAAACCACTCAGCCTGAACTGGGATTCGAAGAGCTTCGATATGTCCCGTATCTCCACGGCGGGGACTGCGGCCCACAAGTACTTCGATACCACTCTCATTCGCAACACCGGCCGGTATGAACGCGGCAACGCGGCATATCGGTACTCGCACCTCCGCACGCCGTGGTTCCTGAGCGACGATTTCTCGCTGCAGAAAAACTTCCGGCCGTTCGCGTCGCTCGAAACCATGCGCATTCAGTTCCGCGCCGAAGCTCTGAATCTCTTCAACCGGCACCGCTTGAGCGGGTTCGACACAAACGCCGCCAGTCCGCTGTTTGGGCAGGTGACGGCCGTTTCGAACGACCGGAGGCAGATCCAGTTCGGTATCCGCGCCGACTGGTAAATGACTATCTAAGTTGATACCTTGGCGGCCGGCGCTCGGGAGGGTGCCGGCCGCATTTCTTATTCAGACATGATCCGTTCTCTGATTGCGGCTCTGTTCGCCGCCTCCGCGCTCGCCGAAGCGCCTAAGTTCGACACCGTGCTCTACGGTGCCTCTTATTATCACGAGTACATGCCGTACGAGCGCCTCGAAAAAGATGTCGAGCTGATGCAAAAAGCCGGCGTCACGGTCATTCGCCTCGGCGAATCAACGTGGTCGAGCTGGGAGCCGCAGGACGGCCGCTTCGAGTTCGCCTGGATGGATCGCGTCATCGACCGGCTGCATAAGGTCGGAATCAAAATAATCTTCGGCACTCCGACTTACTCGATTCCGCCCTGGATGTATAAGAAGCACCCCGAGATTCTGGTCACTCGCCTCGGTGGCCAGAAGGCGACTTACGGCATCCGGCAGAACATGGACATCACTCATCCGAGATACCTGTTCTACCCGGAGCGCGTCATCCGCCGGCTGCTCGCACACTATCGCGATCACCCGGCCATCATCGGCTGGCAGATCGACAATGAGACTACCGCCTACGGTACCGCCGGACCCAATGTGCAGCGCGCCTTTGTCGACTACCTGCGAGGCCGGTACGGTACGGTTGCGGCGCTCAACAAAGCATGGGGTCTCACCTACTGGGGCCAGCTCCTGAACGACTGGGACGAGCTTCCGCCCGCCGACGGCGCCATCAACCCCGGTTACAAGCTCGAGTGGCAGCGTTATCAGCAGAAAATTGCGACCGACTACCTGGCGTGGCAGGCGAGGATCGTAAGGGAGTACAAACGTCCGCACCAGTTCATCACGCACAACTTCGTCGGCGGCGTCCGCACCGACATCGATCAGTTCGCGATCGCACAGCACCTCGACATCGCGGCGGTGAATCCTTATCATGCCGTGCAGGACCAGCTTGACGGCCACGCAATCAGCCTGTCGGGCGACCTCTGCCGATCGCTGAAGAATGCGAACTATCTGATCACGGAAACGAATGCCCAGAGCATCGGCTGGGACTCAAAGGAGCAGTTCCCGCCCTGGGACGGCCAGCTCCGGCTGAACGCGTACAGTCATCTCGCGAGCGGCTCGAACATGGTCGCGTACTGGCACTGGCATTCGCTGCACTATGGACAGGAAACATACTGGAAGGGCGTCCTCGGCCACGATCTCGAGCCGAACCGCATCTATGCGGAAGCGAGCCGCGTCGGAAACGAATGGAAGAAGGTCGGTCCGCGCCTCGCTAACTTCCGCCGCAGGAACGACGTCGCCCTCCTGTATAGCATCGACTCGCATCACGGCATCCAGTTCATGCCTTTTCACGACAGGGTGAATTACAT
Source organism: Bryobacteraceae bacterium (assembly GCA_035708545.1). GTDB lineage: Bacteria > Acidobacteriota > Terriglobia > Bryobacterales > Bryobacteraceae > DASSSG01. The sequence continues at coordinate 2,091 of DASSSG010000515.1, forward strand.
GACGGTGCTCACGCAGATGCACCGCGCCCTGTATAACCTGAACGTCGGAACCGATTTTGTGTTCCCGGACAGCACCAATTTCGCCGATTACAGGGTGTTGGTCGTGCCGCCGCTGTACGTTGCCAGCGATCGCCTGCTCAACAGGCTAAGCGACTTTGTGAAACGAGGCGGGCATCTGGTCATGGCTTTCAAGAGCGGTTTCACCGATGAGCACGACACCGTGCGGTCGACCCGGATGCCGGGCCCGCTTCGCGGCGCCGCTGGTTTCTCCTATCAGGAGTTTTCGACTCTGCGGCAGCCGGTCGCGCTGAAGGGCGATCCATACAAGGCCGGAGACGCCAATATCGTTTCGATCTGGGCCGAGTTCCTGCTGCCCGAGACCGCGCAGCCGCTGGCTTTCTACGATCACCCGGCCTTCGCGAGATATCCGGCACTTACTCGCAATAAGTTTGGAGATGGTACGCTCACGTATGAAGGAACGTATCTCTCCGACGAGTTGCAGAGCAGAGTCCTCGCGGAGGTGATTGGTCTCGCCGGACTGGCCGGCCCGGACCAGCGGCTTCCCACGCCGGTCAGGGTGAAACACGGGATGGGCAACGCCGGCCATCGTATGTACTGGTTCCTGAACTACTCCGGCCAGACACAGACCGTTCCTTATTCGTACGAGAATGGAACGGACGTGCTCACCGGCCGAAACGCCGCGAAATCCGCCACGCTCGCCATTCCCGCTTGGGACCTGGTGATCATTGAGGAAAGTCGATAGGAGACCAGATGGCAGTCGTTGCAGGAGTCGATTTCGGCACGCTCAGCGTGCGCGTTTCCATCGTCGACAGTGAGAAAGGGAGGATCGGCTCGGCTACGGCGGATTACCCGCTGTTGCGCAGGAAGGAAGATCCGGATCACGCGACCCAGCGGCACCAGGATCACATGGACGCGCTGGTTGCCGCGACCCGCAAAGCGCTCGAAGCCGCCGGCGTGCGCGGCGAGCAGGTGCAGGCAATTGCGCTCGACACCACGGGTTCGAGCGTCATTCCGGTGGACAAGAACCTGCAGCCGCTCGACGATTACTATCTCTGGTGCGATCATCGCGCGAAGAATGAAGCGGCCGAGATCACAGATCGCGCGCGCCGCGACCGGCTGCCGGCCATCGACTGGTGCGGTGGGACGTACTCGTCGGAGTGGGGCTTTTCGAAGCTGCTGCACTGGCTGCGCAACAATCCCGAAAAACGAGAACGCATGGCCAGTGCGCTCGAGCACTGCGACATGGTGGCCGCCGTGCTCTGCGGCATCAGCGACCCCGCGCAGGTTCCCCGCTCGATCTGCGCGATGGGTCACAAATGGATGTGGAACGCGGATCTCGCGGGCCTACCGCCGGAGACCTTCCTCAACTCGGTGGACCCGCTCCTCAGCGGTGTTCGCGGCAAGCTCGGGGGGCGCTACGCCACATCGGACGTCATCGCCGGCCGTCTCTCGCCCGAGTGGGCCGCAAAGCTCGGCATGAAGCCCGGCATCCCGGTGCCGGTGGGCGCGTTTGACGCACACTGGGACGCGATCGGCGCAGGCATCCGCGAAGGCGACGTGGTGAACGTGGTCGGAACCTCGACCTGCATCATGGCGATCGCGAAGAACAGCGCGCTCATACCCGGTGTATGCGGAGTCGTGCAGGGCTCCATTCATCCTGCGTACGCAGGGATCGAAGCGGGACTCTCAGCCACCGGGGACATATTCGACACGATCGCGCGCCGCGCCGGCAGCAGTGTGGCCGAGCTCTCCCGCGGTCTCGAGAGCTTCCGCGCAGGACAAACGGGTCTGCTCCGGCTCACGTGGGACAACGGCGATCGTACGGTGCTGGTCAACCCTGAACTCGGCGGAGTGACGCTCGGTTGGAATCTCACGCACGCCGCCCAGGATGAGCTGTTCGCCGCGATCGAGGGCACGGCATTTCACACGCGAATCATTCTCGAGCGAATGGCCGAACACGGCGTCTCAATCCGCCGCGTCGTCAACGGCGGCGGCATCCCGCCTAAGAACGAGACGCTGAACCGTGTGTATGCGAACGTGCTGAACAAGCCGGTTCTGGTCCCGAAACACGAGGTTACGAGTCTCGGGTCGGCCATCTTCGCCTTTCTCGCCGCGGGTGTCTTCAAGACCGTCGAGGAAGCGCAGGACAAGCTTTGCCCGCCCTACCGCGTGGTGGAGCCGGACGTTCGGGAAGCAGCCGTGTGCGAGCGGATTTTCGCGCTCTATCGGAAGCTGTACTTCGGACTGGGGCAGCCTTACTCGCAGCCGGTCGCGATTGGCGACGTTCTGCCGGTTCTGCGGGAGATCGCGGCCAACACGCGCGCTACTTCAACTCAGGCTGCCCATAGTACGCGGTAGCGCCGTGCTTCCGCAGAAAGTGGCGATCGTGCAGGGCCTTTGAGATCGGGTCCGCTGCCGCGTTGATCGTGATCGTGTGATACGCGATGGCGGCGATTTCTTCAAGCAGCACCGCGTTCTGAGCGGCCGCCTGCGGTGTGTTGCCCCACGCAAACGGACCGTGTCCCGCCACGAGCACGCCCGGCGCGCTGAGCGGGTGCATGTCTCGAAATCGGCGGATGATCGCCTCGCCCGTGTTCCATTCGTACTTGCCCTCGATCTCTGCTTCGGTGAGCGGCGCGGTCAGCGGCACGCAGTCATGAAAGTAGTCGGCGTGCGTCGTGCCGAAGCACGGGATCTCGCGGCCCGCCTGGGCCCATGCCGTCGCGAATCGCGAGTGCGTGTGCACCACACCGCCGATCTGGCTGAACGCGCGGTACAGGGCGATGTGGGTCGGCAGGTCGGAGGATGGCTTCAGCGTGCCCTCGACGACGCGGCCGTCGAGGTCGGCGACTACCATCGAATGCGGAGTCAGCTCGTCGAAAGCGACGCCGCTCGGCTTGATGATCACCAGTCCCTGCTCCCGATCGATCCCGCTCGCATTCCCGAAGGTATAGATGACCAGGCCGCGCCGGATGAGCTCCAGGTTGGCTTCGAGGACTTCCCGCCTCAGCTTTTCGGAAACCATTGCGACAAGAATTGTATCGTCTGGACCTGCCGCCCGGCGCCGTTTCTGCCGAAAGAATACAGGTGTCTGTGCGAGTGATTGTCGTGCTGGCTCTGGCCGTCTGTTCGGCCTGCGCCGAGAAGCTGGTCAGCGTCCCGGCCGGCGACCGTACGCTGGTTATCGACCTGGACAGTGAGAGCGTGCGCCGAGAGCTTCGACCCGTCAATCAGGAGGGGCAGCTTCGGCTTCCCGCATATCTCTATCCGAGCCCGCAGGCCACTCCTCTGCGGGCACACTTCGATACGGCAAGCGGCATCTCATCAGCCACCTTCGCCGCTGCCGGCACGGCCGACCAGGTATTTGCGTACTACAGGCAGGTGTTTCAGGCGAACGGCTGGACCGTGTCGCCTCCGATGGGCGGCGGCCGCGGCGGATCGATTCTGTCGGCGCAGCGGCGCGGAGCCAGCGCCTCGGTGCTCTTCTCGGTATTTGGCGGGCAGCCGCAGTTCACGGTCACGCATGCTCCCTCGAAGGCGGCGAATGCGCGCAGGAGTTACGAGGTCGTCTCGTTCGATCCCACTACCGCGCTGCTGCTCGTGCGCGAGGAAACCACCGGCGACCTGTTCCATCTCACCCCGCGCGCAATGCTGGAGAACAACCTGAACCGGCCCGGAGCCGCCGTCTCGCGTGGCGCCGGCGCGCCCGCGTGGCTGCCCGTCTATCCGAATGCGCTGCCGCCGAGGCCGGAGAAGAAGCTCGTGTTTCTCATGCGGCCCACGCGGGAGTATCGCACCTCCGATCCGCCGAGGCGCGTCTTCGAGTTCTATCGTGAAGCGCTCATCAGCGCGGGCGCGCAGATTCTCTCGGAATCGAGTGTGGCATCCGGCAGGCAGTTCAGCCTGAAAGCTCTGCGCGGGGATGATGGCGTCGAGATTCTCGTCGAGCGCGTAAGCTACCTGTTCGAACCTCTGAAGCCGAGGATCCCCGACGAGACCGCCATCGGCATCCGCTATACCGTGCCGAGACGCTGAAGCCGCTACTCCTCGCGAAGCGTCGCCGCCGGATCGAGCCGCACCAGGCGCAGCGCGGGCGTGAAGCTCGCGATCATGATACGCCCATTCCTCGACTGTCAGGGAGACGCTGCAGCGTCACGCCGCCGCTCGAATCATCGCCCTGCAGAGGGAACAGAACTCCGCGCGCTTTACGTCGATCTTCTCCACGGAATGCGATGATGCCATGACGCATTCCCACTGGTCGCAGTGAGTCAGGCCGAACGTGTGCCCGATCTCGTGAACGGCCTCCTTGACCAGGCGCTCCTCGAGCAGATCGGGCCGCTCGGGAAGTCCGTAGAACTCGTCACGAAGACGGTGACACGACACCAGAGCGCAGCGTCCGTGCAACTGCGCTTCGCCGAACACGAACGTCAGGACCGGAACGTACAGATCCACCGCAGCCACTGCGAGCACACGAGAGTCGGGCTCAGCCTCGACGCGCGACAGGCTCTCGAGGATTCGAGTCGAATGGTATTGATTGCGACCTGGATCGTATGCCTCCATGCAGGAGAACGGCTGCCGGGAAACCCGGCACGCAAAACCCAGTATGCGGCTGGCTGCCGCCACCGCCCGATCGCGAATCTCGAGCGGCACGCCATCGCCGACCGTGAGCACGTGCAGGGTGCGCAGGCGCCAGTTCACGTCCGCAGCCCGTATCGGCGCAGCTTGTTGTACAGCGTCGTGCGATCGATGTCGAGAATCCGGGCGGCCCGCGAGTGGTTGCCCTGGCACTCGCGCCACACCTGCTCGATATGAGCT
>DASSSG010000516.1:0-3260 GCA_035708545.1 Bryobacteraceae bacterium
CACTTTCGCTCGGGACTCGGTCGGAATCGAGGTGATGCTTGCGCCGCCATGGATCGTACCGAAGTTGAATGCCGATCGCGGCCGGCCGTTCCGCACAGCCAGCTCATGTTGCGCATCGGTGAAGAGCGTGATGGCCCGGCCGAGCGCGTGAACAGGATTCCCGACGCCAAAATCGCTCCAGCTGTGGCCGCCGTTTCCCGTGAACGCCAGCTCGAAGCGGCGGCTGGCCAGCGCCTTCCAGGTAATGTGGTCTGTGGCCGGACCATCGAGCACGATGAACGTCCGGATGCGGCCGGCGAGCGATCCCTGGCTGCACAGGTACCGAATGCCATTGAGGTTACCCTCGCCCTCTTCGCCCACATTCGCGACAAACACCAGATTGCCGGCCGCGGCCTCGAGGCAGGGCGCTGCTCTGAAACCGCGCGCGATCGCGAGCAGCGCGGCCAGACCAGCGCCGTTATCGGCTACGCCGGGACCACGGAGGGTGCCGTCGGGATCGACGGCGATTTCCTCCGGCTTACGAGGAGCGAGAACGGTGTCGAGGTGCGCGGTGAGCGCGATAAAGGGGCCCGGTGCAGCCGGCGCGAGCGTGGACACGACATTGCCGGCGGGGTCGATGCGGGTCTCGCAGCCGAGCGCACGAAACTGCGTCACCATCCACTCGGCGCGTTTGTGTTCGAGAAATGTGGGCGCGGGTATGCGGCAGAGCGCGAGATGCTGCTCGTTGGTCCAGTGTTTCTCGCGGCTGAACCATTGCAGGCAATCGCGAATGCCGGCAGTTGCCGCGAGTTCGGCTACACGCGTCGCGACGGGAGCGGGGCGAGCAAGTTTCGCGGGACTGCCCATCTCCCTTCAGTGTATTCGGAGATGCGGCAGGCAGCCGGGCCGCGCCGGCAGCTACTCCGGCGCGCGCGCCAGCTCCTCGATATTCAAACCGATCTTCTGCCCCGTGCTGACGATATGGCCGCGATACTTCAGTTTGCCGTTGACGAACAGATCAACCGGCTTATCGAGGGGGTAATCGAACTTCAGGACATCGCCCGATTCGAGGTTGAGCAGGTCACGCAACTGCAGCATCGGCCCCTCGAGCCGGGCATCGAAGTGCAGATTGGCCGGCTTGATCAGGCGCAGCGTGCGCTGCTGCTCCTGCTCGGTCATCTCGGTTTTGCGAACGCTCCACTGCTGGTCGAACTTCTGGCGCAGCATCTTGACGAAGATGGATGGAATCCCGATGTTCATCATGCCCGAATGGTCGCCGATGCGTATCTCCATGCTGACCGCGATCAGCGCCTCGGTGGGTGCGAGGATCTGCAGCAGCGCGGGATCGGTCTCGTGCGTCTCGAGTGTGAAATCGACGCGTGTGACGTTCTGCCAGGCGGTCTTGAGGTTCTGCAGCACGATGCGCATCACGTCGTCGATGATGCTTTGCTCGATTTCGGTAATTTCGCGGCTGATCTGGAGACCCGAGCGTCCGGTGCCGCCGAGCAGCATTTCGAGCATCGGAAACACGAGCGTGGGATTCAGCTCGATGACGGCATTTCCTTCGAACGGCCGCATTCCGAGTGCGACCGTGTAGGTCGGCGCGGGCAGGCACTGGACGAACTCGCGGAACGAGATCTGCTCGACCGATACCAGGTTCACCATCACGTAGGCGCGCAGGTAGGCCGAAAGGTTGGAGGCCAGGGCGCGAGCGAAATTCTCGTGCAGGACGTGAATGCCGCGGAGCTGGTCCTTTGCTATGCGGTCGGGCCGGCGGAAATCGTACGGCTGTGCTTTTAACGCAGGATCTTCGCCCGCGCCTTCGCGGAGCTTGCGAAACACACTGTCGATCTCATCCTGAGAGAGAACGCGGTCCGCCACAACCATCCATCGGCATCTACTGAGCAGATGCTTATCCAGGATTAATCCGAGAACGAAAGGAGATGACGTTGCGGCCGGTGGGGTGGGATTCTTATTCAGCAACGTCAGGCGTGAGGTCGCGCGGCGGCCTGGACCGACACGCATGATTTGGCGAAATTGGGTCACTCCTGAGCGAGTCGGCAGAGCCTGTAACCGACGAAAAAGAGCCAGGCGGTGGCAAAGAGGGCATTTCCGATTATGATCAGGCCGATGCCCGTTAGCGAAGCGATGCCGAGGATGCCTGTGGCCAGCCCCCAAAAGGCGGTGATCTTATTGAAGGTGCCTCTCAGCATTACGAAGCCGGTCAAGAGGATTCCGGATGAGAGGGTCACTATTGCATACACGATTTCCAGAGGGGATGTCAGCATTGCTGAGGCATAGTTGGCAGCGGCTATATAGGCAGCCCGGCGGGCGTCATCTGTGGCTTTCGAGTAGTTACTGTAGAGACTCAGGATTGAAGCGTAATGCGACTAGGTGACTGCGAGGTCTAAGGCGACAACAGCCCTACGAATGCGGTCGCGAGCAGCATCGCGTTTCGGTTGACAGCCTTCAACGCGAGATAGAGGGCGAAGGCGAGGGTAGGAAGAGAATGTCCGTGAAGACGGAAAGGCCAAGAATCGCCCACCAGACTGCCGTCTTCCCGGGAAGATACCCGAACCAGGCCTCGCCATCGTTCGGCGGAGCTCCGACGTGGGCATACAACGGAAAAATGATGATGTGCCCGATAGCTATGACAAGTGCAGCAATGCCTCCCACTCGATAACACTGCCTCTGATCCAGACCGACCGCATGAACCGTGGTCTTCTCGACGCTCATCGATTTTTTCTCATAAGAGTTAGCAGGCCACACGATACCACGCGCATCGCCCGCTGGCATGGTTAAGGCCTGCTGTCTCTGAAGTGTCTTGACCGCTTGCTCACGCGCGCGGCTCGGAAACCAAGCAAGGTACTTGCGAGACGGCAGACCAGGTCCCAGGGGTTCACCTGCGCCGCCCATATAGCCGCAGCGGCGAATCGCAAGCCGATACCAGGCGAGACTATCAGTGAATGCCGCACGCGCGGTTCCGCTTCGAAGGCGACCTCTCGCTGTTTCTGCTCCCGTCGCTGCGCGGGCGCGAAGTGGATCGCTCGTGGTCTGGGACTGACACGCTCATGCACGTTATCGAATCCATCGGTGTCCCGCACACCGAAGTGGAGCGCATCGAGCAAAACGAAGACTTGATACGTGTCTACCCGCGCCGTCCCGAGCGGCTGCAGGAACCGCGCTTCGTACTCGATCAACATCTGGGGCGGCTCGCCGCGTACCTGCGAATGCTCGGCTTGGATGTACTGCACACAACCCCTGTACCGGACAAAGAGCTT
>DASSSG010000517.1:0-8751 GCA_035708545.1 Bryobacteraceae bacterium
CGAACGCCTCGTCCTGCTTCGCCTTTGCAGTCCGCTCCTTCTCCGCCCGTTCGTGCTCATCGTCAAACGTGATCCAAAAGCCAAGCACCACGACCACCACAAACGCCTTCACCAGCGTCTTCACGTCAGAGCCGGACATAGCATTCGCTCCCGTTCTTCACCTAGGGTGAGCACACGCTGCACGCGCGATAGCCTGCGGCCTGCGCGTCGGCCGCCGAGCTGAAGCTCACGTAGTTCTGCGACCATATCCTCGTTGCCCATTTGCACCCAGGCCGGTGATAGACCATGCGCACCTTGCTGCCCACGATCGCGGCCCCTGCCGTCGTGCTTTGCACCACCGCCTGACGAGGTTGTGCCGGCGTGCTGTGTAGCTTCTGAGCTGCTCGCATTCCTCGCCACCAACAGAAGCCGAGATAAGTGAACGCCGCCAGGACGTCCCCTTCTGCACCGGACCCGAACGCCTCGAATACCAGCGACAGCAATGGATACCACAACCAGGACCACAACAACCCCTTGAATGCGATTCTTACGCTCTGGGTAACCACCTCCTTGCTGGGCGCCAACACCACAGCTGGCGCGAGTCCGCCCGATGCAGTCACTGGAGCCGTAACGATCGCTGGCGCTGTTACACCCGTGGCAGCAGCTCCAATCAACGGCGTGACCACTGGCGGCGACGCAGCCGCCACCCTCGGTGTTGTCGCCAGTGCTCGCGTCCCAAACCCGTCGAAGCCCCCCAGCAACTTCGCCCTGCGGCACCACGGGCACGCCCCAAGATGACTGCTGTATACGTGGTTCCCCATCGCTCCGCACGTGTTCAGATTCGCTTCGAGCGATCTCAGTCGCCGCAGCCATTCATGCGCGCCCGGTCGCTGATGCGGGTTGGCATGGCCTGCCCCGAAACAGCGCGTCACCAAATCGCGAACGGATTCAGGCAGTACATCGATCGGAGGCGCCACCGGCATCGGCCCGACGCCGGTTCCCGGCACGTACGGAGACAGTCCCAGTCGAATGCGATCCTCGAGAACCGGCGAATCGCCCGCTCCGTTCCACACACCCGAGTACGGATGCACTCCCTCCATCAGCAGCAGAAACAGCAGCACCCCGAGCGCGAAGTTGTCGTGTGCGGCTGTTCGGTCCACCGCCGCAAAATCGACTCCGTTCAGCTCCGGAGGCGTGAATTCGGCACGACCCACCGGACACCGATAGCACTGCGTGCCCGACGGATTCGGCACCTGCATCGAATCGCAGTCGACCATCGTCACCAGCGCCGTATTCGTGACGAGGATGTTGCTCTCGTTCACATCGCCCACCACGTAGCCGCGCGAGTGCAGCGCATCGATGGCGCTCGCGATGTTCGCCGCTGTCCGCACCAGGTAATGCCAGCTGAACCCCGGCGCGCAGCGTACCCGGTCCACCGGGTTATACATACGAAAAACCGGGATGCTCCTGGCCGAGTCCACTCGGCTCATCACGAACCCGACCGTTGCTCCGCTTCCGTCCACCACCAGGTGTTGAGGCCAGCAGATGGATGTGTGCCCCTGCGCGCTGGTCGGATCGTCCGGCGGATTCCTGAGCATCACCCCGAGCTTCGCCACCCGCTCGTGATTCGCTCGGTGATAAATCTTCGCCACCCGCGCCGGATCTCGGAGAACCGCGAATACGGCCGCTTCTCCGCCGCTTCCCAGCTTCTGCCCCAGCGCGAGAGGCTGGCCAGATTCGAGGAACAGGCTGGTCATTCGAGTCGGACCGCGATCACCAGCGTCTTGTCGTCATCCGTGCGCGCGCACACGCGCTCGGATGCCAAAAAGGCCGCGAGTTCCGCCTCTGCGGCTGCTTCGCTCCGCACGAATCGCAGCAGCGGCGTGAAGAATGGATGGTGCGGAGTGTTGTCGGAATGATTGACGGCCAGAATCTCCATGCCGTCTGTCATCGCCACAATCCCGGTGATTGCTGCGGCAGGCTCGACCGCCACGTACAGCTCAGTGCCATACTGCGGCTCCGTAACGAAATGCGTCTCGTTCAGGTACTCGCCGCGGCTGTCTCGTGTCAGAGTTCTGAATGCTCCATCTGCCGTCGCGGCCACCACGGCGCCATCCCCAATCTGGCCTATGCCGATCTGATCCGCTGACAGCACTACCAGCGACAGCGTCGTTGCGTAGTCGCCGATACTCCGCTCTGGTGTGCGGCCGGCGAGTTCGGCCAGACTTACTGCCGTGTGTGCGAAGGCCTGGCGGATAGTACACTCCATTGAAATCCCGCCATCGCCACTCGCGAGCGCCACTGCCAGACTACTCAGGCCTGTCTGCACCGCCACAACGGCGCCTTCGGCCGAGCAACACGCCGAACCGGCTCCATCGGCGATCGCCATCACCACCGTTCCGCAGGCTAGCCGCCGGTAGCCGTGAGCATCCTGGCACCCAGTGCCCAGCTTTACGTGGCTGCTGCCTTGAACCGACGCGCCGAGGACCCGCCAGTCCGCAACCGGATGCTCCGAAGCCACCGGCGCACTCTCAAACCGCGGTCCAGCCAACCGGCGGCAGCGCTGTCTGCTCGCCCACCTTCGATCCCGAGACGCGCTTTTGGCTCTGCGAAAGCCATACGAACAGCTCGACGAACTTCAACCCGTCCAGATGCAGAGGTGGCCGGACCGCGATCTGCGACAGCACCTCCATGTCGGCGCCGGCTGTCCCCACTGCGAAAAACGCGATCCCGTTCGCCTGCTCCTCGTCGTGAACCTTTTTCGCGGCTGTTCCCCATTCATCCGTCGGGCCTCCGTCCGTGATCAGGAACACCCAGGGCCGGTAATACGGCACTCCGTTCGCCTTATAGACCGCCTTGCGGTTCCGTACCAGATCCAGAGCCGTCGAGATCGCCTGCCCCATCGGCGTCATTCCACCCGAGGAAAGCATCGGAGCAGTGAACTGCGCCGCGCTCACGAAATCCTGAACGGTTCGCACGCCGTGATCGCCAAAAGTGACGATGGCGACCTCCACGCGCCGCGAAGCGAGCGCATCGTTTTGCAGTTCCTGCTGGAACGCTGCGAGTCCCTCATTCAGAGCGGAGATCGGCGCTCCGCCCATCGAGCCCGACGTATCGAGCACCAGCGCGCACGCGCATCGCGGGTCGGCATTCACGAATTCGACGTTCAGCAGTTCTGACATTGGTTGAAGCTCGGTGTGCTTGCGCCCACAGAATATAGGAGGCGGTTTAGGTGTGCAATCGGATTAGGTACCAGGAGGCTCATTCCGGGCCCGACTTTTCGGCCCCGGTCCTGCTGTACCTCGGATGCGCTTTGCCATTTCAAATGAGTCCGATACGTGTCTGTGCCGCGTCGCGTAAACTTCCGTGCCCGCTGTTTATACCTGGTACTCTTGGAATACAGCTCCGGTAATTTCCACCCGCTTATCCGCAGATCACCTGACCGGATGGTTGCTCGGCATCCGAAACGCATTGCAGCAGCAAAAGCGTCGGAGACCACTTGAGGATGGACGGCGTTCCCATCTCCTGAATCGTCGCGCTTCGACGGCCTAGCTGCGGCCTAGCTGCCCTCCAACACTCGGCGATACGCGGCGAAGTCCTCCCAGACCCGTTGAACTGTTTTGCGGTCAAGTGTTTTGACTTTCGCCTTGTCCGGTTCCTTTTCGCTGTAGATCTTGAGCGTCACTGTACCGCACGAAGGTGCGATCGCGTCAGGTCCGTACGTGTACAGCCCCTCGTATGACGCGTCGGTGACATCCACAAATCGATTCTGTACGTTCACAACATGTGCGATCTTCGCCGGATGTATCGGCTCGATTTCTTTATCCCCACAGAGCAATTGCATTCGATAGAAATCCGCGCGAAATCGGAGCTTCGCCTGTGCCTGAATTCCGTAATTCGCCGCCATCCCGCGGTTCAAAGCCGACCAAAACCCCTCCCTGAGCTGCGGTCGAGCGCGGATGATGATCACCGGCTTGTACTCACCTGCATACTCCGCCCAGTTTCGTAGTTCGTCGAGCGGCTGGAACGTGCCCTGCACAGCCGCGCGTGATTTCTTCGTGCGCTTGTCCTTCTCACGCGCCGCTGCAACTTCGTCCGCCCCCTGAAGGTGATACTTCACCAGCGGCGTGAGTAGAACGACATCGAATTCGTCCTGAGTGAAGGCATATGGCCGCATGTCGAACTTCTCCGCTGCCACCGCCGCTTTCAGGCTGTCCACAGGGAACCGCTGTTTTGGCTCGACCGGCAGTGCCCTCGACGGCGGTTTCGCTGTCGAAGCCCTCTCCTGGCGCGCGCGTTCGATCAGCGGCAACGCCTCCTCGATTCGTACAATCCCGGAAATGCCGGGCCCGGTGCCGCGATCTTCCGCGAAGGTCGTGATCCCAATGACCTTGCCTACGGAGTTGAACAATGGGCCGCCTGAGTTGCCGCTGTTGATGTTTATGTCCGAGATTATCGCCCGCTCCTCGATCCGGCTGACGATGCCGGTCGTCATGATCTTCCGTTGGCTGAAAGGACTTCCGATGGTGAACACCCGCTCGCCTTCTACCGCGGGCGGTTCCAGCGCGTTCGTCGCCAGCGGTGCGACCTTGATGCCTTCAATCGACTCCACATCGGCCCACAAGACTGCCACGTCTTTCGCGGCATCAGCGGCCAGCACAACCGCCGCGATCTTCCGTTCGGCGTCGAATTGGACGGAGACCTTGCGCGAAGGCCCGATCACATGCTGATTCGTTAGCAGCAGACCGCTGCCGTCGATCAGGAAGCCCGTACCGTGCCCGAACTCGCTCCACACCGTGAACACAGTCGCCTCGAGAGCCTTGAATTGACCGCTCAGGTTATCTGTAATTCTCCCCGCCGTCACGTTCTCCGCGACTGCGTTCGCCTCAGCGTTGTCATTGCTAAGGTCGATTGCGACCGGCTCTGCTCCGACCGTGAAGGCCAGGTCCCAGCGATATGTCTTCTTCTGGAACTCGAGCACGCTCTTACTGTGGAGCCTGTATTCTCCGGGCGCCAGCCGCGCCCCTGCCGTACCGTCGAAGTTCGTGCTGACTTCCGTCACCGCGGTGGTCCCATCTGCTTTTATGATCCGCAGTACATGCTTCGGCACCGGTTTGACATTCAAATCCGCGTCCACGATTCTCGCGGTAATTCGCACCGGCGTCTCGCCAGCTTGACTGCACAGGACGGATGCAAACACAAAGAGAGCGACTACTGGCCTCACGTTGATCTCCCCGAAATCTCGCGCTACTCGGCGGTGCGCAGCGGTTTCACTCGAACCCGACACCAAACACCAAGGTGCCCCGAGCAAACGCAACGCATACGGCCGTGCACGATGCTCCTCAGGTCGCAATGCTGTGTGGATCGCCAGTCGAAACGTATCACACCTTTCGTGCTCGCACCATCCGTCACGAACGTTTCCGGTACTAAGGTGATAGCCCGAGTTATCCCAGCAAGGCATATCTGATATAACCGGTACGTCACCTCACAACCATGGCTCGAACCAAGAAGTCTGGCAACGCGACTGCTGCCCAATCCGCCCCTGCACCCGCGCGCACCTACACCCATTCGCAAACCGCTCCCCTGCGCCCCGACATCGGCACCCAGCCGCAGTTCCGCCAGAAGCGCCAGCCGAAGACGTACAAATACGACTCGTCGCTCTCCCCCGCCCTCGACTACGACGGCCAGAACCAGGCCCGCGAGCGCGGCGAGAAGCTCATCCGCGACATCCTCGAAGCGCAAACGCTCGACGAAGCCCGCGCCGCCGCGGCCGAGCTCAGGCAGCTCTCCCGCCCCTTCCTCGACTGGGCCGGCAAGGCCGAGCGCTTCTCATTCGAAGTGCCCACCGTCCCGCTCTTCGTCCACGAGCGTCTCTCGACCAAAGCCATCCTCGAAACCCTGAGCGGCCACAAGCGCGAAGACCCGCGCGACAACCAGATGGCTCTGTTTGGCGACCCGCAGCGCCCGATCGTCGATCAGATCCTCAAGCCCTACGAGCACGGCCCCTGGCAGAACCGCATGATCCTCGGCGACTCGCTCGTCGTGATGAACTCACTGCTCGAATACGAGGGCCTCGGCGGCAAGGTCCAGATGATCTACATGGACCCGCCGTACGGAGTGAAGTTCGGCTCTAACTTTCAGCCGTTCGTACGCAAGCGCGACGTCAGCCACGGCGACGACGAGGACATGACCCGCGAGCCCGAGATGGTCCAGGCCTACCGCGACACGTGGGAGGTCGGGCTGCATTCTTACCTGACTTATTTACGTGACCGGCTGAAGGTCGCGCGCGACCTCCTGACTGAGACAGGCAGCGTGTTCGTGCAGATCAGCGACGAGAACGTCCATCACGTCCGCGAGGTGATGGACGACGTGTTCGGGCGCGATTGCTTCGTAGTGACGATTGTCGTGAAAAAGAAGGGCAGCCAGAAAAGTTCGATGCTGGACCCTGTGAATGACTACATCCTTTGGTACGGGCGGAGCCCTCGGTCTCTTGGCGGAATTCGATTTCGTGCGCTTTTCTCAAGCCGCGAGATCGATGCAGACACGCTTGCCGAGTTCAAGTACATAGAGTTGCCCGACGGTCGCCAGATGAATGTAGCTTCCGGTGTGACTCCAAACGGCGACCTCTTCGATTACCGACTGAGCCCTCGTCGGCTATTTGTCGACTATCCCGATGCCAGGCTGTTTCGCCCTTGGCCTATTACCAACGGCGGTATTCGGCCGAACCAGATGGACGAGATCAGATTCAACGGCAAGTCGTTCAATCCGCCGACTGGCCGTTGTTGGTCGTATCGCAGCCGATCAGACTCTGATGAGCCATCTCCGATGGAGGTCCTGAAACGAGAGGGCCGCCTTCATGCGTCTGGAGCCTCGCTCGACGGCAAGCGTTATCTCGATGATTTTCCGTTCAAGACGGTATCGAATTGGTGGGACGCTTTGGGCGGAGCAGCATCTCCGCTGTACGTCGTTCAAAGCAACGATGAGCTGATTCAGCGCTGCCTGCTCATGACCACCGACCCGGGCGACCTCGTCCTCGATCCCACCTGCGGCTCCGGCACCACCGCCTACGTCGCCGAGCAGTGGGGCCGCCGCTGGATCACCGTCGACGTCTCGCGCGTCCCGCTTGCGCTCGCCCGCCAGCGCCTCCTCACCGCCACCTTCCCCTGGTACGAGCTCAAGGACGAATCGCGCGGCCCCGCCGGCGGCTTCGTCTACAAGCGCCGCCAGAACAGTAAAGGCGAAGAGGTCGGCGGCATCGTCCCGCACATCACCCTCAAGAGCATCGCCAACAACGAGCCGCCCCAGGAAGAAGTCCTCGTCGACCGCCCGGAGACCGTCTCCGCCATCACCCGCGTCACCGGCCCCTTCTGCTTCGAATCCACGATGCCCACCGCGCTCGGCATCGAAAACGAAGTCGCGGAAGCGCCGCAGTCGACCGACCACCCGGCGCGCATGCTCGAGGTCCTCCGCCACAGCCCCGTCCTCCGCCTCCCGCACAACCAGACGCTGACGCTGAAAAGCATCAAAGCTCCCGGCAAGACTCTCGTCCTCAACGCCGAGGCCATCGCGACGAATGGCTCCGACCGCCCCGTCGCCTTCGTCTTCGGGCCGGAAGACGGACCCGTTACCGAACGGCTCGTCTGGGAAGCCGCGCGCGAAGCGCACGCGAAGAATTACACGCAGCTCTTCGTCGTCGGCTTCGCCATTGAAGCCAACGCCCGCCGGCTGGTCGAAAACTGCGAAGCCGTCATCGGCATCCCCGCGGCCTACGTCCAGGCCTCCACCGACCTCACCATGGGCGACCTGCTGAAGAACATGCGCTCCAGCCACATCTTCAGCGTCTGCGGCCTCCCCGATATCGATCTGCGAAAGGCCGACGACGACCTCTACGAGGTCGAGCTTCGCGGCCTCGACACCTTCAATCCCGTCGACATGGAAGCAGAACCCGTCGCCGCCTCTGATGTCCCCGCCTGGTTCCTCGACACCGATTACAACGACCTCTGCTTCCACGTCTGCCAGGCCTTCTTCCCGCGCACCGGCGCGTGGGACAACCTCAAACGCGCTCTCCGCGCCACGCACGAAGAGACCGTCTGGGATCACCTTTCCGGCACCGTCAGCGCACCCTTCGACGGCGGCAATCACAAGCAGATCGCTGTCAAAGTGATGGACGTGCGCGGCAACGAACTGCTCGTCGTGAAGAAGCTCAGCGAAGCCACCCGACAGAGCCGCGACCGTAAGGGAGCGGAATAATGCCCGCTCCCGCCCCGCAAACCACATCCGGCGTCCCCGCCGAAGTCTCGACGCCGATCCTCAATTCGCCATTCGACGCGCCGCGCGAATACTGGTACATCCGCGACGACGGCACTGCTCCCGAGCGCCGGCCGGGCCGACGCCCGTCCATCGTCTATCCGCCACGGACCCAGACCGTCACCTGGGATCTGTCCGACCGCACGCTGCAGCCCTCGCGCGACTACCCCCGCGCCTTCGAAATCGTCCTCGTCAACCTCGTGCGCGAGCGCCTCGCCGCATGGCGCGAAGCCGGCCGACCCGGCGCGTCGCGCACCACGCTCGAGCTGCTCGATTACTGGACCCGCGAGGGCCGCCAAAAGCCGCTCTTTTTCGCCCAGCTCGAAGCCGCCGAGATTATCATCTTCCTGACCGAAGCCCGTCAGGACTTCCTCCAGGGCATCGACATCCCGCTCGATCAGCCGAGCGATAACCAGCGCGCCGCCGGCGCTCGCGCCTTTCTTCGCCACGCCTGCAAAATGGCCA
>DASSSG010000518.1:0-5907 GCA_035708545.1 Bryobacteraceae bacterium
AGCTCACGGACACTGCCCGCAAATCGATGTATGTGCTCGCGGGCCTGACGACTTTAATCGGCATTTTTGCCATGCGCTGGAATGTTGTGATCGGTGGCCAGCTCTTCTCAAAGAGCTTCCTCGGTTACACGACGTACAAAATGGGCTTCGCCACACGCGAGGGACTGTTACCGGCCGTCGTGCTCATGGTCCTTCCATTCCTCGTGCTTTGGGGACTGGTGAAGCTGTTGCCTCCCTGGCCTGATGAGCATGCGGTGACGCTTCGCACTGCTGCCGTACAGGGCGACTGAGCTCGTCCTCCCGCCAGGGCGTGTAGGAGGTCCTCATGGAGCGACGTCCTGAGGAGCCCGAAATCGAGCTTCAACAGCTCGCCGCGCAGGTTCGCGAGATCGAGCGCCGCCTGACGGCACTCGAGCGGCGCGCTGACATAATCCCGGCAGAAGCCGCACTGCCGGCGGGCGGCGGTGCCGATACAAGCACCGCCGCCGTTCCCACACCGGCAGTTAACGCCGGCGTCATCCCGATCCTCGGCCGAGCGCTCCTCGGGATCGCCGGCGCGTATCTGCTGCGCGCGATCGCCGAATCCGGAGCTGTTCCGCCCGTTGCGGCGGCGATTACCGCCCTGGCCTATGCGGGATTCTGGCTGTTCTCATCGACGCGCGCGGGCAACGGGCACGGCTTCAACACGACTGCGTATGGTCTGACCGCCGCGATGATCCTGGCGCCGATGCTCTGGGAGACGACCGTACGTTTTCAGGTGTTGTCGCCCGCGCTTACGGCTTCCCTTCTCGTCTGCTTTGTGATCGGCGGGTCGGCGCTCGCATGGCCTCGGAACCTGACGGTCGTCACGACGATCACGACGGTGGCCGGGGTAGGCACCGCCCTCGCCCTGATCTTCGCGACGCACGCGCTCGTACCGTTCACCACAGCGCTGCTGCTGATCGCGATCGTCATCGAGTACGCCGCCTGCCGCGACCACTTCCTCGGCGAGCGGTGGGTGGTCGCGCTGACGGCCGATCTGTCGATTCTCATCCTGACGTCGGTCGCCGCGCGGCCGCAGGGCTGGCCTGATGGCTACGAGCGGATACCGGTTGCGGGCGTAATCGCTATGCAAATCGCGCTGCCGCTGATTTACATCACGAGCATCGTGCATCGCACCGCGTGGCGCCGCATCGAGATCAGCGCTTTCGAGATCGCGCAGGCCGCGGCAGCGCTCGCCGTGTCGTTCACCGGAATTCTGCGAGTTGCGCCCGCGGGTGACGCGATCGGCGCATTTTGCGTGCTTGCCGGCGCGGCCTGTTACCTCATCGCGCCTCGCCTGCCCGGCCGCAACCTGCACGCCTACGTGACCTTCGGGCTGCTGCTGGTGCTTGCGGGCACGTGGCTGATCGCGCCCAGACCTGTGGTCGCGGCCGTGTGGAGCGTACTCGCAATCGCCGCCATGTGGCACGACACGCGTACGGAGGCGCTCGAGCTGCGCTCGCACGCCGCCGCCTATCTGCTCGCGGCCGCATTCGCGTCGGAGCTGCTGAAGTATGCCAATGACGCAATGGTCGGGGCCGCAACCATCGCGCCACGCCGCAATGTCGGCGCGATCATCACCGCTATCGCCGCTGCCGCCGCCTGGGCGATCTCGGGCCGGACGATCACGGTGGCGGCTCGCATTCCGGCTGCCGTCATTGCAGGCATCCTGTGCTGGGCCACGATGGGGCTGATCGTTGCCGCGGCGGTCGTGGCGACCGGCGCCGCCAACACGCCGCTGGTCGCGAGCATCCGCACCGCTTTCCTCTGTGCCGCCGCGTTGCTGTTGCCGTCAGCCGCATCGCGTTTCCGGCGGCCCGAGCTGCTGTGGCTTGTCTATCCGCTGATGGGCTTTGGCGCTCTCAAGCTGGTGCTGGACGATTTCGCGCACGGACGTGCCGCAACCCTCGCGCTGTCGCTGCTCTGTTATGGAGCCACGCTGGTCATGCTGCCGGGCCGTTTCCGCGCGCAGCCCAAACTGATGTAACTCCCGGTACGATGAGGCTTCTCACGTACCTGACGACCAGTGCCGTTGTTCTCCTGGTGGCGGTCCCAGGCGCGCTGCGCGACGCCACGCTCGATCTGCCACTGCGCTCGAGGGTCGAGGCGTTCCGAGGCAGCGCCGAATGGGCCGAAGTCACGCTTCGCAAACAGCTGCCCATCGCCCGGACTGCGCTGATCCTGTGCGATCTCTGGGACGATCACTGGTGCAAAGCCGCGGCCGATCGCACAGCGCTGCTGGCCGCGAAAGCCGCACCCGTCGTCGATCTCGCGCGTGATGCCGGGATGCTGGTCATCCACGCACCGTCTTCGACACTGGACTTCTACAGAGACTACCCGCAGCGCCGGCGCGTTTTTGACATCCCGCGCACCGAGCCTCCAGCCGCTCGCGATCTGACCGATCCGCCGCTGCCCATTGACGACTCCGACGGCGGCTGCGACACGCCGAACAACCCGCTGCCTGTGAATTTCGCGGCATGGAAGCGCCAACACGCCGCAATCCGGATCGCCGGCAACGACCTGATCTCCGACAACGGGCGCGAGGTCTACAGCGCGCTGAAGCAACGAGGAATCGAGCACCTGCTCGTGGCGGGCGTGCATACGAACATGTGCGTGCTGAACCGATCCTTCGCGATCCGGCAAATGACCAGATGGGGCGTCCGGTGCATCCTGGTGCGCGACCTCACGGACGCCATGTACAACCCCATGCGCCGGCCGTTTGTGACGCACGAGCGCGGGACGCAGCTCGTGATCGAGCACATCGAGAAATACTGGGCTCCGACAGTGCTGTCGCCCGATCTCGTGAAGGCACTGAAGGCGGCGCAGCGCCAGCGGAGCTGACAGTCAGGCAGGCTGTCAGCCTGCAGCGGGTGGAAACCCGCCGAGGCCGAGGTTCGTAACGGTCGCGTGCACAAGGGTTACGTTGCCGCTGATGAAGCGAAACAGCCCCATTCACCGAAACGCGGCGTCGAGGTTGCGCGATACGTTAATGCTGGCGGGCGCACTGGCCGGGTACCCGCGAAACGTTCGGCCGCACGCATGCAACGCGGCCGCGAAAGCCTATGATCGCCGCGCGAGAACGTAAAGAGTCAACGGGCGCGATCCTGCCTCGAGAACCTGAAACCCGGCCTCCTGCAGGCGTGCGCTCCACCAGGCTGCTCCGCGAGTACCGCCGTGCATGAGCAGCGGCCCGAAAGCGAATTTCGCCCACGGGTCATTGGCAATGAGCATCAGCAGAAAATCTCCGCCGGGTTTCACTACCCGAGCGGCTTCGGCGAGAGCCTGATCGATCCCCGTCCGGTTCAGGTGATCGATGGCATACGCGCTGACAATTGCATCGAATGTCGCAGGTTCAAATGGAAGTTTGCGCATGTCGGCGGTCTCGATCGTGGCGCGTTGCTCCACACCCGCCGCCTTCAAATTGGCAAGCAGTCTCTGCTGCGGGCTCGCGCCGCGTCCGAAGTGGTGGTCGAAAGAATCGGCGAAGAGATCCAGCGCGACAAGAGTTGCCTGAGGGCGAGCCTGGAGGACCATAATGGACGACCTGCCCGTGCCCGCGCCGATATCGAGGACTCGTCCGGTCCCATCCCGGAGAAAGCTGTGCGTCGGCAATGAAGGTCGCCCGTTAACATCGATGATGAAGCGCGTCACCACGAACGCACCGGCGGACCAGAGAACGAGAACGGCCAACAGGACAATCGGCCACCTGGACCACTTCCGCGCATACCCAAGGAGCAACATTGCGACAGCGGGAACCAGTATCACCAGATGGCCATAGCTGAGCCACCACGGATAGCCAAAATCGAGAGGCGCGTTCGCGGATAGCGGCATAACGACATATTGTCAACCACCGCCGCTGAACGGCAACTGGAACAGACGGAAGCCGGATGCGCGATCGACTGCGCTCGCCGGCGCCCAGCAGGGTGGTTTCCTGGCAGGTGCTGAAGAATCTGACGCGATCGCACTCCTGGGAGTGCGAAGAATGGTTGCACTTACGCTCGCGGCGTTTGTTGAAATGAGCGCTCGTCGATCGCGTTCGGCTCCGATGAAACGCGCCTGCGCGGGTTCAACCCGCCCGCGCCATCGCCTGCTGCACCGGCGGTGATGGTTGCGGACCCGTCCAGCAGTCCTCGGCCACTTTGCCGGTGCGCAGCCATTCATCGGTCTGGCCCTTCGCCACTCCGTCGTTGTAGAGCGCGAAGTTGAGCCCGAAGATGCCGTTCATATATGCGCGGCCCAGGTACAGGCCGGGCCGAATCATCCGGATTTCATCGCGAATCAGCAGCCCGTCACGCCCGCCGAGCGCATCCGGCACCTCGCGGTATCCAGGCAGCTCGTCGGTGAACGCGTAGTCGATGATCACGGATTCGCGGCGTCCATCTAACAGGCTCTGCCCGCAGTAGAGCTTCGCCGGGAAGAACTCCCGGTTCTGTTGCGCTTTGAGCTGCTCGATATCGTCCTTCCTGGCGGGAAAGAATTTTGTCAGCAGATCGAGATTTTCCATTTTGTTCCGTAGCAGCCGCTGATCGCGATAGAACACCTTCCCTTTCCACAACGCTTCGCCGAGTGCCGTAAGCTTGTCGCCCGCGATATCGAAGCCGACGCCCTTCAGACCGCCCACAATCTCCGAGGCTCGATACTTCCCGGACGAGCCTTTCTGCAGCAGGATCGCTCCCCGGTACTGGCCGTCGGGGATCGGCCCCGCCGTCAGGTGAGCATAAAGCTGATCGAGCTGCTCCTGATCGAAATCCGCGAGACTGTCGAGTGTAATGCGCTGCAGTTTCGCGCGCTCGATCGGATATTCGGCGTCGACGCGGGCGAGGTCCACCTTGCTCGCATAGTTCTCCTGATAGGGCGCAAATGTGAGGTCAGGCCCGCGGCTCCGGACTTTCCAGATGTAATAGCCGGCTCCGACGACAATCGCCAGCAGAATCAGTAACAGAATCGCTCTCATGGCAGGCCTCCTACAGCGTCGCGATGAAGGCTGTGAGCGCCTTCTTGTCGGCTTCCGGCAAATCCTGGCCGAAGCGGTGCCCTTCGTTTTCAATACGCGCCGAGCTCGTCATGTACCGCCTCTCGAGCAGCGGCTGGTGCGCTCTGATGAGCGTGATCACTCGCTGAGGATCTGCCAGAATCTGGTCGGAGAGCCTCTTCACCTCGGCCGCATCCGCATCGCCGAGTCGCGAACGCACGCTGGCGTAGTTCGTCCGCGCGAGCACCATATCGTCGATGAGAGCTTTGTACTTCAGATTGCCCACCATCACGACGGGTAGCCCCTTCGAGATGACAACGCGGAATCCGACCTTCCGGCCCTGCTTCTCGTCCCAGATCCTCGGTCCGATATCGACGGGGATGTCCCGATCGAGCACCGCCATTTTCGGCACGCGTTCGTTGGGATGCAGCAGGTCCTGCATTGATGCTTTGTACAACCTGTACCGGCCCTCCACACTGGGGTCGCAGGCCCAACAGGCGGGTGCGTTCGCGACCGGTTTGCCGTCCGCATCGTGGTACGGCGACACGTAAAGATCGTTGTTCTTGTTCGCGGGCCTGCCACAGATCTCCGGCCCGATCGCGTTGTTGTGCATGAACGGCGCCGTGGCCCACGCGGCGAGCAGCGAGATGACGCGGTAATACCCGCGGCCGCCGTCGCCCTCGTCGCGAATGCCTCGATCCGGCTTCCGCTCGCGCAGCGTCTCCGAACCGTACTGCTCCCACACGCGCCCCTTCATGTGGTTCGAATGCAGCGCGCGTGAACGGTAGGTGCCTGCCTGCGAGACGGGAACCGCTTCGTCGCTGCCCATCCAGTCGACGCGGACGCCGTTCGCGTCGGTCCTGTAGAAGTCGCGCGTCGCCAGTTCGTCTTTCTGGCTGGAATGGCATTTTGCG
>DASSSG010000519.1:0-2481 GCA_035708545.1 Bryobacteraceae bacterium
CGCAACCCGCTGGTCCGGACGAGATTTCAGATCAGCTTCCTTATAAACCTCGTTCGGACCCGTGTCAAGGGGTGCTTCCCGCCGTAACATGCAGACGTGGCGTGGGCTGCCACGCGCGGCAGCAGAAGGAGTCTTCCGCACGCGACACCGGCGTTCCGGGACGTGTCAACCCGAGAGACACGGCAGGGATAGGTCCCTCGCCGGCGTTCGCGTAAGTATGGAAGAAGACGCGAGGGTGAGCCGGCAATCATGACTGAAGACTTGTTGGAAGTCTGGAGAGTACACGACGAGATCAATCTGTACCTTCTCAACACGATTCCCGAAGAGGGGTTCGCGGCAGTCACACTGCTGAAGACCGGCAAGCCGTCGACGGGACGAACGGTGAGCCGGGTGTTCGCGCACCTGCACGACGTGCGCAGGTCACACGTCGGCCGCGAATTTCTCGAGGGTATTCCGCGGTTCGACACCGGCGCGTCGCCGAGCCGCGAACAGTTGCTGGAAGCGTTCCGCGCGTCTGGCCGAGGTATTGCACAACGTCTCGTCCGCATCATCGAGCGCCGGGACCGCATCAAGGATCGTGCGGGTGTGATCCTGCTCGGCTATCTGATTTCGCACGATTCTCACCATCGGGGACAAATCCTGCTGGCCCTGAAACAGTCCGGAATCCGCATGCCGGAGGCAGCGCGTTTCGGCATCTGGGAGCACTGGTTCAGGCCGAAGATCTAACATACAGGCGTGGTGCGGGCCGCCATGCGGGCGGCAGCAGAACGGAGTCTCCCGCGGGCGACACGGGCTGTTCTGGCGAGTGTAGACCCGACGGCCACGGCAGGCCGACCTGCCACCACCGCCGCTTGGCGCCACCCCTCGCTCTTCGCCGAAGACATATACTTGCAAGCGCAAGGAGTGCCCATGCTTTCTCGACGTGAGATTCTGAGTGTCCTGGGCGCTGTGCCGGCCGCGGATCTGTTGAGTCCTGGCCGGCTCTACGCGCAGGCTGCGGGCAACTTCCCTCGCCGGCTGTTAGGCCGCACGGGACGGTCAGTGGTTCCACTGGCTCTCGGCGGGCAGGCTTCGCTGCAATGGACCCGGCCCGGCATTGACGCCCCCGATATTATCGTTCGCGCCATCCAGCTTGGTCTCAACTACCTTGATACGGCAAACGCCTACGGCCCGAGTCAGATGAACTACGGCGAGGCGTTTCGGCGGCTGCATCTGACGCCTCCCGATACAAACTACGACGCGGCGTTGCGGCAGCAGTTGTTTGTCGCGACAAAAACCACTCGCCGGCTGGCGCTGGACCGCAGCAGCTCGACTCCGACCGCGATCGACGACTTGAAAACGTCGCTCACCCAGATCTTCGGTGACGGAAAGGGGTTCATTCCTGAGGGAGCATATCTCGATTCCATTCAGATCCACAATCTGACGACCGTCGAACAGGTGAACCAGATCTATGAGGGCTTCTCGGAACGCGACCGGCGACAGCTCGACCGGATCGGTGCTCTCGCCGGATTGCTCGATTACCGCGACGGCACCAACTACACCGGGTTGAATCCCGAGCACCGCCACTGGGTGCGACACATCGGATTGACGGGCCATCTCAGTTCTCCGGTGCTGATGACCGCCATCCGCCGCGATATGGAGAGCGTTTTCGATACCGTGCTCGTCGCGCTCAACGCGAATGATCGGCTGTGCAGTTCGCACCAAAACAATGTACTGCCACTGGCAGTTTCGCGCGGCCTGGGCGTGATCGCGATGAAGGTCTTCGCTGACGGCGCGTTTTACGGGAAAGAACCGCGCTTCTCGCGCACACCCGAAGACGTAATTCTCTCGGTCGGCAAGCCGGACGCAATCCCCTGCTCCGATCTCGTGCGATACCCGCTCTCACTGCCGGGCGTATCCTGCGCAATTATCGGCACGGGCCGGATCGATCGCGAGAAGCCGGAAAACGATCAGATGGTTGCGAATCTCACGGCTGCGGTCAAAGATGTCGCGTCCGATGCGGAGCGATTCCGCATCGAGAATGACGCCGCGTCCCTGCACGGCGCCGCCACGAATTACTTTCAGGAAAAGCGGGGACTCGTTCAGCCTTCCGATATCCAGATACGCCGCGACGGTGAACGCGCCGTCGTCGAATGGAATACCGCACTCGCCGGCCCGGAACCGATCCGCGCCTACGAGGTGCTGTCAGGCGACCGGCTGCTGCTGTCGTTGCCCTTCCGGCCCCAGATGACGGAGGCTCCGATCGCTGTGTCTCTGCCGGCCGCCGCCATCGGCGATGCTGCTCTGACTGTGGTTGCTTCGGAAAAGCCGCCGCGCAGCCCGGCCCGCACTTGACTGATCGCTCTCGAGCGAGTTCGCGTTGCGGCGGCACCGAGTGGCCGTAGGCTGCTGCGCCCGGCGGGGCAAAAACAGCAACTGTCGCCGTTGTTGCGCTCGAATTGTCGGAAAATAAGATCGTTGTCGTCGGACCGTCGCTTGTCG
>DASSSG010000520.1:0-4776 GCA_035708545.1 Bryobacteraceae bacterium
CAGTTCACGCCGGACACGCTGGAGATGATGGCGCGCCTGAAGGAACTGTTCGACAGCGAGGGGCTGCTCAACCCCGGCAAGGCGCTTCCGACGGGCCGCGGCTGCCTCGAAATCCGCCAGCAGCCGCTGACCGCGACGAGCATGGTCTATTGAACCAGCGCGCGCTCCTGCCCCGCACTCAGCGAGTCCGGCGAGTTCGCGTTGGTGCCGTCGCGGGAGTGCTCAGACCCAGGGCCGCCCGCTGCGTCCGCGCCTTGGTCGCCACTTCGCTGCGCGGGAACTGCTGGACGACATTCAGGAACTCGCGCGCGGCTTCGTTGCGCTGCCCCGAGCGCAGGAGCGTCATTCCTTTCATGTACATCGCATCGGGCGTTTTATTGTTCTGCGAATAGCGTTCCAGCACTGCATCAAAGGCCTTCAGCGCGTCAGCCCATTGGCCGCGATCATAGTGAATCTGGCCGATATAGAACTGCGCGTTCGGCGCGAGTTCGGTATTGGGATACCACTGCAGATACTGCTGAAAACCCTGCATGGCGAGATCGAGCTGCCCGCCGAGGCGGTCCCTCGCCGCACTGTCGTAAAGCTGCTGCGCCGACATGCCGGGTGGCGGAATAGTCTGCGGGGAACCGGTCGCCGGCGTGGTGGCGCCTCCGGGCGCCGTGCCCGCCGGAGGCGCGGGCGGCGCCTGCAGAGTTTTCACGGCGTTCGCGATGTCTTCCATCTGGGCCTGAAGCTTGCCGAGCCGGCTGTTCACGTCGACGACCGATTCGCGAAGCGACTGAAACTCGTTCGTCATCGAGTCGAGGCGCGTATTCAGCGCGGCAATCGGCGCGCCGAGCTGCTCTTTGATCCGGTCGCGAATCGCATTATCGAGGACCGCGACATTTGTCGAGGTCTTCTGGGCCGTGTCGTAGGTGAACTGCAGACGTTCGTTCATCTGCGTCAGGGTCTGGGTCAGGTTCGTGTTCAGCGTCCTGACGTCCTGAATCAGATTGGCTACGTCTCTCTGCAGCTCCTGCACCTCACGCTTCTGTGCGAAAGCGGCAAGCGGCAGTACAAAGGCCGCGGCGAAAATGACGGACCGGCGAATCATAACTAAAGCTACTCCTCTTTATGGCACGCATGCAGCGGGGCCGCGTCTCGGCGGCCCCGCCCGCGTTCGGTCTACTGCCCTGATGTAAAGTGGCAGCGGCGATTGCGCTGATGGCAGGCCTCATTGTCTTCGGTGCACTGAGGACGCTCCTTGCCATAGCTGACCACTCGCAGCCGGTCACCCGGTACGGCGAGCTGCGACAGAAAGTCGCGACAGGCTACAGCACGGCGGTCGCTCAGCGCGAGGTTGTACTCGGCCGAGCCCCGCTCGTCGGCGTGCCCCTCGATCACGATGCTTGCGGTCCCGAACTCCTGAAGGATGGACTTGAGCGCATCGGCGTTACGCGTCAGCGTCGCCCGGGCATCCTCCCGGATGTCGCTCTTGTCGTAATCGAAGTATGCGTCCTGCACCTCCTGCGACAGCCTTTCCGAGATAGTGGCGCGAGGCCTCACGTCCTCCGAAGGTTTGGGCGGAGGCGGAGCCTGGCTCACGTTCACCGTCGCGGTCCGCGAATCCGAACCGCCGGGACCGGTGGCCGTCAGTGTATACGTGGACGTGTTGGTGGGGAACACCTGGCGGCTGCCGGACGAAGCGACGGAGCCGATTTGCGGGCTGATGCTGATATCCGTCGTATCGCCGGTCACCGCCCAGCGCAGCGTAGCGGACTGGCCGCGCTCGATCGTGCTCGGTTCCGCCTGGAACGTGGTGATGCGCGGTTTGGCGGGCGCGGGCTTCTGCTCGGCGGGCTTGGGTGGCGGTGGCGCGGGCGCGGGCGCGGGACGCCGTTTGCATGCCTCGGCTGCGAACAACATGGTCAGGGCAAGCACCGTAACCCCGACCTTTCGGTGACTTCTCATGCTTCCTCCCATTTAGGGGACTGACCTCCTGATAACCTGCTGTTCGGCTCACATCGAGTACGGCCGCGTGTTGCTGAGCGATCCTGTACTGGTCCTGGACTGCGGCCTTGCGCCCGGGCTGCGTTCAGCGTGCCCGCGCTCGCGTCCGCATCCGTTCCCTTGCTGTCTCGGTACTGCCTATCTTATCGGGCCCACACAGGTTTTTCATTGCGGCCCACACTCGTGAGCTGCTTCACCTGCGTCCCATCGGCCAGCATCGTGAAAATCTGGCTGCCGCCGACCCGGTTCGATGAGAAAACAAGATGCCGGCCATCGGGAGCCCACGACGGATTCTCGTTGCGACCCGCCCCATGAGTGAGCTGTATCAGTTGCCGGCTCGCCACGTCCATCACAAAAATGTTGAAGTTGCCAGTCTCGAAACCGCGCGTCCACGCGAACGCGATCAACTGGCCGTTGGGATGCCAGGCCGGGTTCGCGGCTTCTCCTTCTCCGGCTGTGAGCCTGACAACGTCCGCCCCGTCCATGTTCATTTTATATATCTGCTGCGGACCTCCGCGGCCCGAGACAAACACAATCTCGGAGCCGGTCCTCGGGTTGACCTTCGGCTCGACGTCAATTGAACGCGAACTCGTCAGCCGGCGCAGGTTCCTTCCGTCGATATCGGCGATATACAGCTGCGCATAGCCGCCATTGAGCGTGGAAGAGAAGACGATGCTCCTGCCATCAGGCGTAAAATCCGCCGTCGCGTTCATCGATGCGTTTTGATTGACAAACAGGAGCCGGCGATTCGGTTCGGTGGAGTGAATCACGATCTCCGGCCGGCCGCGCAGAAAACTGGTGAATGCGATCTTCCCGCCGTCCGGAGATACACCCGGCATCGTGGTCACTGTCCGATACGCGGTGAATGGCCGCTGGTCCGAGCCGTCCCAGTTCATGGACCAGATTTCCTTGCTGCCGGTGCGGCTGCTCACGAAGAAAATGCGCGTATTCGCGATCGAAGCAATGCCGAACTGCTTCAGGATGTCGGTCGCAAACTCGATCGCCACCTTGCGCGCGCCCGCTTCATCCAGCGTGCCGAAGTAGAGTTTGCGGAGTACCTGCGCGTTGGCGAGATCGTTCTGGGTGATGTTGTAGAGATGGCCGAAGAGAACCATCTGCCGGTTCTGTACGGCCGTGTAGCCGAATGCCATGTAGTTGGCATTTACGGGCGGGCCCGACCAGTCGCGCAGCCGCAGGCCCAGCTCGCTACCGGAGGGGCGCGTTCCGGGCTGCTCCGAGCGCCAGTCCTGCGGCTGCTGCGGAACGTTCAGAGGATACGCGGTTTTGGGGACCATGCGGAAAGCACCGGACTCGTTCAGCGTCTCCCAGAGGACCTGATTGAAGGCGCCCATGAACTTCTGCGCGTCGCCGGCGCCGCGGAAATCGGGAACCGCGATTGCGCCTTTTTCCGCGCGGCCCGTAATTTCGCCGAGCCTGATCTCCTGCGCAAACAGAACCGCGATTGCGATCGCGCCCGCGCCAACACAGCAAAGAGCTTTCCTCATTGGCTGAGACGAAACTCGAGACTCACGGTGTATACGTTTTTCGGCAGCTGCGGCGGCAACGGCTGGAGCGGACCGGCGGATACGACGGCGCGAAGCGCCGACTGATCGACAGCGAAGTTGCCGCTCGACTGCATTACACGCGCATCACGGACGGAGCCGTCGCGGTATATGTCAAAAAAGACGGTCACCGGCCGCGCACGGGGGTCGAGACCCTGACGGTTCCACGCGCGCGCGACCCTTTCGCGGACCAGTGCCGCATACCAGCCGAATCCGTAACCGAAGGGATTTGCACTGCCGGATCCGATGCCGCCTCCACCGGGGGTGGGCGTGAACAGCGGGGACACTGCCGCCTGTCCGGTCGAGCTGGTCACCTGGTTCGGGCGCGTGATCTGCTCGGGCCGGTACTTCTGCTCGATTGCGGCGCTTTCCTGGACAGACCTCTTCACGTTTCGGCTCTTGATCGGAATCGCGTCGGGCTCGGGCTCCTGCTGCGTGTGCGCCTTCGGCTTCGGTGGTGGAGGGATCGTGTTCTCGGTATCGTTGGCGACGGGATTCGTGGGCCCGACACGCGCCGGCATCGGAATCTTCTGGACGGGCGTGATCCCGACTGTGCCGCCCCCCAGCGAATTCGGGTCCCCCCAGCGGGTTGGGTTCTGGGCGGCCATCCAAGCGGCGGCGGCGATGGCCGTGGCGATGCCGGCGTGCAGCCCGAGCGCCGATAAGAACGAAATCCGCAGCGACTCCCGTTCCTCGAGGACGTCGGTGTGCGGCATGTCACTACCTCCGCCTCCGTGGCGCCTCGTCGGCCGGCTGTGTCACCACATTGACTTTGTATTTCGCCTCACCGAGCTTGCTGATCACCTGTGCGATCGGATCCCACGCCGTGTTGCGATCGGCGCGGACGTACACTTCTGTCGCCGTCGGAAATCGCTGACGAGTATACTGGCCCAGCAGATTGAGATTCACGGGCTTGTCGGCGACCCAGCTCTCGCCCTCTCTGGTCAGGGTAATGACCGGCAGGTCTTTGGTTGTATCCTGGGTCTGCGTTACCTTCGGAACCTCGACCTCGAGCCCGATCTCCATCACATGCGCCGTGATCATAAAGATGATCAGCAGGACAAGCACGACATCGACGAGCGGAACGACGTTGATCTCGGACAGCGCGGCCGAGCCGCTGCGGAATCGCCCGCGCCGTCCGTTGCCGTTGCCACCGTTCAACGAGAAAGCCACGTCAGATCTCGCGCCGGCGCTCCGTGCCCGCGCGCGCGAAGGGCGCGGGCCC